>CALMQC010000086.1 GCA_937871895.1 uncultured Roseateles sp.
TCAACGGCAAGGGTGCGTCCACCATGGGCGCCGGGTCGGTGGGCAAGCTGAGCTTTGAGCTGCTCGTCTCTCCCGCCTTGATCTGGACGGGCGTCAAGTGGTCCCTCGCCATCGGCTTCATCGGCGGCCTCTTCCCCGCCGTGCGTGCCGCGCGCATGCCGGTGACGGAGGCGCTGCGTGAAGCTTGAGCGCTCACGCGCTTGATTCGAGAAGGGGCCTGCGGGCCCCTTCTTCATGGGGCGCTGCAGGCAAAGATTCACGTCGGGGCGGTGCGTGGCACTGACCATAATCCGCGCGCTACAAAACCGGAGGAGACAAGCATGCTGAGCCCATTGAAGCGCGCCGCCCAAGGTGCGTTACTGGCCACCGCACTCGCGCTGACAGCGCCGTTCGCGCAGGCCGCTGAGAGCGCGCCGCTGCCGTCCTATGAGACCTTCTTCAAGCACCCGGCCGCCTTGAGCATCAAGCTCTCGCCGTCGGGGCGCTACGTGGCGCTCACGGCGGTCAAGGACGAGAAGCGCGTGATGCTGCTGGCGGTGGACCTGACGTCCAAGGACCCCGCCAAGGTGCTTGTGTACTACGCCAAGCAGGACGTCGTGGACTTCGGGTGGATCAACGACGAGCGCCTGTTCTTTCGCGTCGGGAAGATCGAGCCGGCCGGCAACAACACCAACCTGCCGGGCCTCTTCTCGGTGGATGTGCAGGGCAAAGAGATCGTCGAGCTGATTTGCAGCGAGATCCAGTCCTGCTGCTGGCGAGCTTTGACTTGCGCAAGCCGCCCTTTGATGTGGTGGGCATCTCCGATGACGGCAAGCAGCTCTACGTGACCGAGGAGCGCGGCCCGGCCAAGGAAGCGGTGCTGACGACCTTTGACTTCGAGACCGGCAAGCCGGCCGCCAAGCCTTTGGTTCAGGTGCCGGGCTTTGATTTTCAGGGCTATGTGATGCACAGCGACGTGGATGGCCGCTTGCTGGGTGTGCAGGTGGAGGCCGACTCCGGCGCTGCCGTCTGGCTGGATGAAGGGATGAAGCGCTTCCAGGCCGAGGTGGACGCCAAGTTCGGCAGCACGATCAACCGCATCAGCTGCAGCCGTTGCGGCCAGCCCGACATGGTGGCGCTGGTCTTCTCTCAGTCCGACCGCCTCCCCGGGCGCGCGCTGCTCTACCGCGGCGCCGACAAGACCTGGCAGCAAGTGCTGTCCTTCATGCCCGGCGTCCAGCCCAAGCAGATGGCCGGGGTTGACTTCCAGCGCATCAAGGCGCGCGACGGCCGCGACCTGCCGGTCTGGGTCACGATGCCCCAGGGTGTCGAGCCCGGCAAGCCGGCACCGGCCGTGGTGCTGCCGCATGGCGGGCCGTGGATGCGCGGTGGCTACTGGCGTTGGGAGCCGATGGCGCAGTTCTTGGCTTCACGCGGCTACCTCGTCATCGAGCCCGAGTTCCGTGGCAGCACAGGCTATGGCCGTGCGCACCTGGAGGCTGGCTTCAAACAATGGGGCCAGGCGATGCAGGACGATCTCGTCGACGCGCTGCAGTGGGCCCGCAAGCGGGGTCTCGCCAACGACAAGGCTTGCGTGATGGGCGCGAGCTACGGCGGCTACGCCACGCTGATGGGCCTGGTGCGCCACCCCGACGTGTTCCGCTGCGGCGTGGCCTGGGTGGCAGTGGCTGACCTGCCGCTGTTCCTTGAGGGCTCGATGTGGGTGCTCGATGACATCGACCATTGGAACCGCAAGTTCACGCTGCCCGAGCGTGTGGGCGACCCCAAGAAGGACGCCGCCGCCCTCGCCGAAGTCTCGCCCGTCGCCCAAGCCGCCCGCATCCGCAACCCACTGCTGCTGGCCATGGGCGAGGAAGACGTGCGCGTGCCGCCCGAGCATGGCCGCCGTCTGCGTGACGCCATGACCAAGGCCGGCAATGCGCCCGAGTACGTCGAGTACAAGAACGAGGGCCATGGCTGGCAGGGCGTCGCGACGCGCGTTGACTTTGCCAAGCGCGTCGAGGCCTTCCTGGCCAAGCACCTCGCCAAATAAGGCCCGACGAGCCAGCAGGGCTTGTCCGTCCCACGACACTGACGGCTCCTCTCGACGGGAGCCTGCTCATGTCCTTCACCCTGCTGATCACCGGTGCCACGGGCTTCATTGGCCAAGCCTTGGTGGCGCGGCATCTACGTGGCGGTGGCCAGGTCATTGCGCTGTCGCGCGATGCGACGCGAGCGCAGCAGCTGCTGGGCCCCAAGGTGCAGGTGGTCAGCCGCCTGGCTGAACTGCCAAACAGTGCACCCGTTGATGCCTGCGTCCACCTGGCTGGCGCCCGTGTCATTGGCCCGCCCTGGACGCCCGCCCGCCGCGCGCTGCTGGTGCAAAGCCGGCATGACGTGGCGATGGAACTGCAAGCGCTGTTGCAGCGCCTGCAGGTGCGCCCCCGAGTGCTGGTGCAGGCCTCTGCCATCGGCTACTACGGCAACCCCGCGCAGCCGCCCGCCAGTCCGCTGGACGAGAGCGGGCCACCGCAGTCCGGCCAGTTCCAGTCCGACCTCTGTGTGGGCATTGAACGCGACGCCCTGGGCGCCGAGGCCCTGGGGCTGCGCGTGGTCTGCCTGCGCTTCGGCGTCGTGCTGGGCCGTGGCGATGGCGCCTATCCGGCCCAGGCCCTGGCTGCACGCCTCGGGCTCGGAGCGGTACTAGGCAGCGGGCGCCAGGCCATGGCTTGGTTGCACCTCGATGACGCAGTTGGCTTGATTCAGCACGCGCTCGCCTCGCCCGATCTGCACGGCCCCGTCAACGCCGTGGCGCCTGAGGGCTGCACGCAGGCTGAGTTCACGCGCGCGCTGGCCGCTTCGTTCGGCCGCCGCGCCTGGCTGCGCGTGCCGGCCGGCGCCTTGCGGCTCGCGATGGGCGAAATGTCCGAGCTGTTGCTGGGCGGCGTGCCAATGGTGCCGGCGGCGGCGCTGGGTTCGGGCTATCGCTTCCGATACCCACAACTTGAAGGGGCGCTGGCCGCACTGGCGTCAGGCCCGAAGCAGGCGCCGGGATAATTGCAGCACGATGAAAGTGCTCGACCTCTGCTGCTCCAGTGGCCATCCCTTCGAGGGCTGGTTCGCCTCCGAGAGCGACTTCCAGCAACAGAACGAGCGCGGCTTGATCGAATGCCCGCTGTGCGGTGACACGGTTGCCACCCGCCGCCCCTCCGCGCCGCGTCTCAACCTTTCTGGCGCCCGCGAGACCGAGCCCGCTGCGAGCAATCGCCCCACGCCTGCGCCCGCCATTGCCACCGAGCTGCAGGCCGCTTACCTCGGCGCCGTGCGCGCCCTGATGGCCCGCACCGAAGACGTCGGCCCCCGCTTCGCCGAAGAAGCCCGCCGCATCCACTACGGCGAAACCCCCGACCGCGGCATCCGCGGCCAGGTGACCGCCGAGGAGCGCGAAGCCCTGCAGGACGAAGGTATCGAGACCTTCTCGCTGCCCGTCCCGAAGGCGATGGAGGGGCCGCTGCAGTAGCGGCTGCAGTGCCCGAATGGTGGTGAGGATAGAATTCAAGTATCTATTCAATCCACCATTCAAATTTTGTGGCTACTGCTGCCATTCAATGGGGTGAACGTGCGCGTGTCTTGCTGAGGCGAGGGCCTAGCTCTGCCTCAGAGATAGCGAAATCGTTGCGCATCAGTCAGCCGACGCTCTCGCGCGCTCTGCGGACGCTGGGCCAGGATCTGATCACCATTGGTGCCGCCAGATCTATTCAATATCTCATTCAGGATCCTGCGCGCCAGACGCTGCGCGCGCCGGTCTATCGCGTCTCGCCCGAGGGTCAGGTGAGTGAGATCGGAACGCTGCTGCCCGTGTGCCCCGAGGGCTTTGTGATGCAGCAGATTGACGGCCAGCGCGTGCATACCCCAGGCCTGCCCTGGTGGCTGTTTGACACCCGACCGCAAGGCTATCTGGGCCGCGCCTTCAACCAGCGCTACGGTGCCCAACTGGGCTTGCCGGCCCGGCTGGACGATTGGAATGACAGCCACGTGCTGCGCGCCTTGATGCTGCAAGGCAGCGACCTGCCGGGCAACTTGCTCGTTGGCCAGGCTGCGCGCGACCTCTTCGTCAACGCCGCAGCACCCCAGCCAGTGCCCGAGCAAGGCAAACCGCAGGCCTACGCCGAACTGGCCGCAGCCGCCGCGCGCGGGGAGCTGCCAGGCTCGTCGGCCGGCGGCGAGCAGCCCAAGTTCACCGCCTACGCCGAGACCAGCGCCGCCGGCCCGGCGCACGTCATCGTCAAGTTCAGCGCCCAGGCCGACAGCTCCGACAGCGCGGTCAGCCCTGTCCCCCAGCGCTGGCGCGACCTGCTGGCGGCCGAGCATCTGGCGCTTGAGGTGCTGCATGCGCACGGCCTGCCCGCCTCGCGCTCTGCGCTCTACGAGCACCAGGGCCAGCGCTTTCTGGAGGTCTGCCGTTTTGACCGCATTGGCCCCAGCGGCCGCCGCGCGCTGTTCTCACTCGCCGCGCTTGACGCAGAGTTCGTCGGAAGTGGCCTGGCTTGGCCCCAGGTCTGCCAAGCCCTGGCCGGCGCCGGCGTCATCACGCGCGAGGCTGTTGAGCTGTCTGAAGTGCTCTGGGCCTTCGGCACCTTGATCGGCAACACGGACATGCATGGCGGCAACTTGTCCTTCATGTCCGAGCCCGGGCGCCCCTGCGAGATGGCCCCGGCCTACGACATGACCTGCATGGCCTTCGCGCCCACTGCGGGTGGCAACCTGGCGTTCAGGCCGCTCAGCCTGCACATTTCCAGCGCGGTGCCTGCCGGCGCTTGGCATCAGGCCCTAGATGCGGCGCAGGACTTTGTGGCGCGACTGCAGGGGAGCGAGGCGTTGAGTGGCGCCTTCGGGCCCTGCGTGGAGGCGCTGGTGGCGCATGTGGCCGAATCCGGGGAAAGGATTGGCCGGCTGATGGCCTGATGCAAAGGGAAGGTGGTAGGCCGTGCAGGACTTGAACCTGCGACCAAAGGATT
>CALMQC010000087.1 GCA_937871895.1 uncultured Roseateles sp.
TGGCGGCCATGGTGCGGCCGAGCCAATAGCCGACGCGCAGCGCCCGCCACCACCAGCCGCGCGCGCGGCAGCCGGCCACGATGGCGGCTGGCGCCAGCGGGCTCATGGCCTCGAAGGACTTCAGGTGCTGGGCCAGGCGCGTCGGGTCGCCCCGCCGCCCCTCGAAGCGGCAGGCCGTGACGAAGGTCTTGGCGGCGTAGTAACCGGCGGCAAAGTCGGTCTCGGCCCCGAGCGACGGGATCTGGGCGGCCAGCAGCGCAGGCACGGGCGCCAGCGCGGCCATCATGTCGTCCACTTTGCGGACGGTGTTGCTGGCAAGGATGCTGCCGGCGCGCTGGCGGTAGCCCACCCAGACGTGGTCCATGTAGACATAGCTGCGAGCGCGCAGCAAGAGCGCCGGCGTGGTGGCCATGTCCTCGAAGTAGCGGCCGACCGGGAAGCGCAGACCCTCCCAGAGTTCGCGGCGCGCGATCTTGCTCCAGCTGTGGAGGTGGCCGCGGTCAAATGCGCCGCGCAGCAGGGCAGCGCGGTCGCTCAGCCGGGTGCGGGCCGGGCCGGCAAAGGTGCGGAAGTGCAGCTCGCCGCGCAAACGGTGCTTCAGCTGGAAGGGCTCGCGCACGGTGCGGAAGTCGCACAGCACCAGGTCCGGTGCTTGAAAGCGTTCGAGGCAGGCCTGCAGCTCCCGCACGCTGCCGGGCAGCAGCAGGTCGTCAGAGTCGAGGAACCAGATGTAGTCGCCCTGCGCGGCATCCAGCATGGTGTTGCGGGCCGCGCTGAGGCCGCCGTTCTGGGCGTGGCGCAGCAGTCTGACCTGGGGCGCGTGCCGCGCGGCCAGCTCGGCGGCGAGGCGGTCGCTGCCGTCGGTCGAGCAATCTTCCAGCATCAGCACCTCGACGCCCTCGATCCCGTCCTGAAGCACCGAGGCCAAGCACTCGGCCAGGTAGGGCCGGACGTTGTAGACCGGGATGAGGATGCTGAGCCAGGGCATGTCAGTGATCCACTCCGCATCCGCGGCACCCCTGACGCAGGAAAGCCTGTTCGGGCCGAGCGCCGGGCCGCCCCAAGCCGGCCCGTCTGGCGATGTGCTTGCGGCTCAACGCCGCAAGCATCGCCGTCCCCTCGGGGGCTGAGGCCGGACACAGTGCGCCTAGCAGGCGCGCTGTGCCAGCCGAAGAGCTGAGGCGCAAGCCGAAGCGCGGTCTGCAAGACCGATTCCGCTTGCCTGCGTACAGCAGTGCAAGGCTGGTCGAGGGGCTCACTTTCACTTCAAGTCAGGCGGCGCCCCAGCTGCCGCTCCAGGATGGCCAGCGGGCTGGCCTGCGGGTTGCATTGGTACTTGGCGGGCAGGTGCAGGGTCTGCTCCATCATGTACTGGCCCGACATCGCTGCATGGGCGGTCTGGTCGGAGAAGCAGACCCAGGTGGACCCGGGCGGAAAGGCGTGTGTGAGCTGCGGGCAGTCGCGTTGGTAGGCCAAGTCGGCCTTCATGCCGTCGTGCAGCTGCAGCATCAGGTGGTCGTACTCGCTGCGCAGCGACTTGGTGACGCGCAGAGTTTTGAGCGCCTGGGCTTGCCAGGGGGTGTATCGCTTGGCGCGTGGCACGAAGTGCCGGGCGATGGCGTCGAAGGGCTCGCCGACGCGCCAGACGCGCGCTTCGTCGTGTGGGTTGACGTTGGTGAACACACGCAAGATGCGCTCGCCGCGGTTGGGGCGGGACGGGAAGGCGTCCACGTGCAGGCGTCGGTCGTCGGCGCGCCAGGACTGCTGGCGGGACTCGACCTGGGTGGGCCGCAGGCTGGCCGGCGCCACGCGCAGATGGGCGCGGTAGCTGGGGGCGATGGCGTCGATGAGTGAGCGCGCCTGGTGGGCGAAGCGGCCGATCATGGCGCAGAGCCGACCGTGTTCGGGGCCGGTGACCGCAGCGCCCACCAGACGGCCATCAGGCCTCAGGCTGATGTTGCGGGACTTGGGGTCGCGCACGTCGGGGCGCAAGAGCGCGGCTTCGTCGCGGTCCATCTGGAAGCGCAGCGACGGGAAGAACAGCAGCTTGCCCGCTTCCAGCTCAGACACCAGGCCGCCCAGCGCGGCCGACCAGTCGGTGGCTGCCACGGTGACGATGGCGTCCAGCATCACTCCCTCCAGTGGTCTGCGATCCAGCGGGCCGGTCGTGCGTGGCGCCAATTGCCATTGCTGCGGCCCACCAAGGCGTCGGGCGGGTTCATCACACCGTGGAAGACCAGCACGCGGGCGCCAGCCGGGATGAAGGGGTCGCGCCAGAAGCTCAGCGGCCACATCGGCAGGCAGTGGTACTTGAAGCTGGCGCACCAGTGCTTGGGCCAATAGGCCAGCTTGCCCTGGGCAGCGAGGTGGTGGCTGAGGAATTCCTGCTCGTTGCGGTACTGGGCGCGGACCTCGTCCTGGTGATCGATGAAGTGCTGCAGCACATCGGCATGCGCACCGAGCCGGAACCGGTAGACCGAGGAGTTGCCGGTGACACGCCAGGGGCGCTTCCAGTCCTTGATGATCAGGAACTCGCCCGGCACCTCGAAGAACTCGGTCAGGTCGCCGACGATGACCACGTCGAGGTCGAGAAAAAGGGCCGTGCCCTGCAGGCCGAAGAGGTCGGCCTGGTAGGTGCCGAGCTTCTTCCAGCCGCCATCGCGCTTGCCGGCCTTGGCGTGGGTCTCGGGCAGTGGCAGGCACTCGACTTCGGGGCGTACACCGGCTGAGTCGTCGGTGAAGCAGACAAATCGGAACGGGCCCTTGAGGTGGCGTGCGGCCATGCCGAAGAGGCGGTTGACGTACTCGGGGCCGTACTTGGCGCCCCATTTCATGCAGATGACGAAGCGCTGTTCGTCAGACGCAGGCGACGGGCTGGTGGCGCTCATCAGGCGAGTTCCTCCACGGAGGTCGGGGGGTAGCTGTCCCAGCTGAGACAGCCAGGGCATTGCCAGAAGTAGTGGGCCGCTTCAAAGCCACAGGCGGCACAGCGGTAGCGCCGCAAGGGGCGGCAGGCGTGCTCCAGGGTCTGGAGCAGCGGGGTTTGCTCGTCCGCGGGCAGGGCGGGCGCCTCCAGCTTGAACAGCTCGGTGGCGGCCGAGAGCGAGGGCGACAGGGCGGGAGCGGCCTTGAGGTGGCGCACCAGGCGGCTGCGGTGCCCGGCGGGGTCCAGCAGCTCAAGCGCACGCAGCACCGGCATGCTTGGCGCCTGTTCATAGCGGGCGCTCAGGGTCTGCAGCGCGGCCGCCTGACGCTGGAGGCCCTGCGCCAATTGGGCGTAGTCCATGGCCACGAGGTTGAAGGCTGGCGGATTGGTGCTGAGCAGGCGGTTGAACTGCTCGAAGGCCGCCGGTGCGTCGCCACCCTGGGTCAGCAGCTGGCCCAGCAGCACATAGGCGCGGGCGGCTTCGGGAGCGCGCTTCTGGGCCTGGTGCAGCAGGCTCTGGGCCAGGTCGGGGTGGCCTTGGCTCTGGGCGACCAGGGCCTGCTCGCACAAATAGTGGGCAATGCGCTGCGCGAAGGAGCCGGTGCCGGCGGCTTCCAGCTCGGCGGCGACCTCGGCCGCGCGGGCCCAATCGCGAGAGCGCTCAAAGAGCGACAGCAGCGCCAACCGGGCCTCCCGCTCGAAGGCGGTGCCACGCAGTTCGCTGTAGGCCGCTTCGGCGCGGTCGAAGAGGCCGGCCTTGAAGAAGTCCTGCGCCAGCTCGTGCTGGGCGCGCTCGCGGTCTGGTTTGCTGAGGTCGGCGCGGCGCAGCAGGTGCTCGTGCACGCGCACGGCGCGCTCGGTCTCTCCGCGTCGGCGGAACAGGCTGCCCAGAGCGAAGTGCAGCTCGGTGGTGTCGGGGTCGTTCTGGACGGCTTCGATGAAGGCGTCGATGGCCTTGTCCTGTTGCTCGTTCAGCAGCAGGTTCAGGCCTTTGAAGTAAGGCTTGGGTGATTCGCGCTGCTCGCGCTTCCACTGCCGGGTGTCGAGCTTGGAGGCCAGCCAGCCGAGCGCAAACGCGACCGGCAGCACGAACAGCAGCCAGCGTGGATCAAACTCCATCTTGATGCGGCGGCGGCGCGGCGGGCGGCGGCGGGGGTGTGGGGTCGGCCAGAGCGTCGCTACGGCGGGCGGCGCGGCGGTGGCGCCACCAGGCCGGCACCATGGCCAGCACACCAAACGCACAGCCGCAGCCAAAGGCGATCAACACGATGATGATCTGCGGCATGCGCCACTCGTGCCCGAAGAACCAGCGCAGGCTGGCTTCGTGGTTGTTGTTCAACGCAAAGGCGAACAGCGCAAAAAACAGGAAGCCGCGCAGCAACCAGACCAGGGTGCGCATGGGCGAATGCCTCTCTCAGTCCTTCACGGGCAGGTTGGCATCCACGCTCTCGCGCAGCGCCTTGCCGGGCTTGAAGTGGGGCGCCAGCTTCTCGGGGATCTGGACTTGTTCGCCGCTGCGCGGGTTGCGGCCCATGCGAGGCGGGCGGCGGCTGATGGAGAAGCTGCCAAAGCCCCGGATCTCGATGCGATGGCCGCGCGCCAAGGCGTCGCTCATGGCGTCGAGGATGGTCTTGACCGCGAATTCGGTGTCACGCTGGGTCAGCTGCGGAAAGCGGTCGGCGAGCAGGGTGACGAGGTCGGAGCGGGTCATGGCTGAAACGCTGGAAGTGAAACAGGCTCGCGGTGGCAACACTGCGAGCCTGTGGGAGAGCATACCCGCCGGCCCCGTTGTGGGACCGGCGTGTCAACCCGGAGCTTAATTGCCCTGGTTGTCCAGCTTGGCGCGCAACAGAGCGCCGAGGCTGGTGGTGCCAGCGTTCTCGCGCTCGCTGGTCTGGGCCAGGCGCTGCATGGCTTCTTGCTGGTCGGCGCTGTCCTTGGCCTTGATCGACAACTGGATGTTGCGGGTCTTGCGATCCACGTTGACGATGACGGCGGTGACTTCGTCGCCTTCCTTCAGCACATTGCGGGCGTCTTCCACGCGGTCGCGGCTGATTTCCGAAGCGCGCAGGTAGCCGGTGACGTCGTCAGCCAGCTCGATCTCGGCGCCACGGGCATCCACGGTCTTGACCTTGCCGGTGACGGACTGGCCACGGTCGTTGATCGAGGTGTAGGACGTGAACGGATCGCTGTCGAGTTGCTTGATGCCCAGCGAGATGCGCTCGCGCTCGACATCCACGCCGAGGACGACGGCTTCGACTTCCTGGCCCTTCTTGAAGTTGCGCACGGCAGCTTCGCCGGGCTCGTTCCAAGACAGGTCGGACAGGTGCACCAGGCCGTCGATGCCAGCGGCCAGACCCACGAACACGCCGAAGTCGGTGATCGACTTGACGGGGCCCTTGACCTTGTCGCCACGCTTGAAGTTGACGGCGAAGTCGTCCCAGGGGTTCGGCTTGCACTGCTTCATGCCCAGGCTGATGCGGCGCTTGTCTTCGTCGATCTCGAGAACCATGACTTCGACTTCGTCGCCCAGGGTGACGATCTTGCTCGGGGCCACGTTCTTGTTGGTCCAGTCCATTTCGGACACGTGAACCAGGCCTTCGATGCCGGGTTCGATTTCAACG
>CALMQC010000088.1 GCA_937871895.1 uncultured Roseateles sp.
ACGAATAGTCGAGCGAGGTGATTTGCAGCTGCAGCGGTGCGGCCGGGTCGCCCTTTTGCGGCGGCACATGCTTGAGGATGGTCTCGAAAAGGGCCGACATGTCGGGGCCCCACTTCTCGCCGGGGGCTCCTTCGGTCAGCGAGGTCCAGCCGTTGATGCCGGAGGCGTAGACGACCGGGAAGTCGAGTTGCTCGTCGGTGGCGCCGAGCTTGTCGAAGAGGTCGAAGGCGGCGTTGACCACGGCATCGCACTTGGCGCCGGGCTTGTCCACCTTGTTGACCACCACGATGGGGCGCAGGCCCAGGGCCAGGGCCTTCTTGGTGACGAAGCGCGTCTGGGGCATAGGGCCTTCCTGCGCATCGATCAGCAGCACCACGCCGTCCACCATCGAGAGCGCACGCTCCACCTCACCGCCGAAGTCCGCGTGCCCGGGGGTGTCGACGATGTTGATGTGGGTGCCGCCCCAGGACACGGCGCAGTTCTTCGCCAGGATGGTGATGCCGCGCTCGCGCTCGATGGCATTGCTGTCCATCACGGTGTCGACAACCTTCTCGTGGTCGGCGAAGGTGCCGCTCTGGCGCAGCAGTTGGTCCACCATGGTGGTCTTGCCATGGTCAACGTGGGCAATGATGGCGATGTTGCGGATCGGGGTGCTCATGGGAGGACTTCTCTTCAGGATTCAGATTCGGGGGCGGCCAGCAGCGCGGCCACTTCGGGCGGCGTGAGCAGGCGGTCGGCAATCAACTCGCCGGCTGTGATGTGGGCGCTGCCCAGAAAGGCGCGCGGCTCGGGGCCATAGACGCGCACGGCGCCAGCGTCGGGCGCGGCCACACGGCGGCGCTGGCCGGACAGAAAGCGCGCTGCTTCCGCCGCGCTGAGGCGGATTTCGGGCTGCGCGGCCAACAGGCAATCGGGCGTCTGCAACAGGCTCGCGCGTGCGGCATCAGGCAAGGCCTCGATCTGCGCCAGCGTCACAGCGCCTTGCAGGCTCAGGACACCGCTGCCGGTGCGGCGCAGCGCGCCCAGCGAGGCACCGCAACCCAGCCGCGTGCCGATGTCTTCGGCCAGGGTGCGGATGTAGGTGCCCTTGCTGCAGCGAACGTCGAGCGTCACGGTGGCAGCATGCATCTCGACGATGGCGATCTCGTGAATGGTCACGCGGCGCGGCTGGCGCTCGATCTCGACGCCTTGGCGGGCGTACTCGTACAGCGCCTTGCCCTCGTGCTTGAGCGCCGAGTGCATGGGCGGGATTTGCTCGATCTCACCCGTGAAGGCGGCGCAGGCGGCGGCGATCTGCTCGCGGGTGATGCCGTCGGCATCGCGGCGCTCCAGCACTTCACCTTCGGCGTCACCGGTGCTGGTGCGGATGCCCAGCGCCAGGGTGGCCAGGTAGCGCTTGTCTGCCTCGAGGCTGAGCTGGCTGAACTTGGTGGCGGCGCCAAAGCACAGCGGCAGCAGGCCGGTGGCCAGCGGGTCCAGCGTGCCGGTGTGGCCAGCCTTCTCGGCGCGCAGCAACCACTTGGCCTTTTGCAGTGCGTCGTTGCTGGACAGGCCGAGCGGCTTGTCCAGCAGCAGCACGCCATGCAGCGCCCGGCGCTGGATGCGCGGGCGGCCGCTGCGCGTCAAAGCGACGGCAGGTGCGGCGGGGGCCAGCACCTCAGTCATTGGGCTCCTCGGCATCCAGGGCGCGGGTCGAATTGGCCTGGCTGATCAGGGCACTCATCTCGGCGGCCCGCTCGGTGGTGCGGTCGAACTGGAAATGCAGGCTCGGCACGGTGTGGATTTGCAGGCGTTTGAAGAGGCCATTGCGCAGGAAGCCGGCGGCTTCGTTCAGCGCCGTCTGCGTAGCGGCGGTGTCGCCCACCAGCACCGAGAAGAACACCTTGGCGTGCGCGTAGTCCGGCGTCACCTCCACGCTGGAGAGCGTGACCATCCCGATGCGCGGGTCCTTCAGCTCGCGGATCAGCTCGGCCAGATCGCGCTGGATCTGGTCGGCGACGCGGAAGCTGCGGTTCGGGGTGGAGCGCTTGTGTCTCATGGGGCGTGGGTCTCAAAGAACAAACCCCGCCCCCTCGATGAGGGCGGGGTTGTGTTGAGGGTGGGCGGCGTCAGAGCGTGCGCGCCACTTCCTTGATTTCGAAGAACTCGAGTTGATCGCCCTCGGCAATGTCGGTGACGTTCTTGAGCTTGATACCGCACTCGAAGCCTTCCTTGACTTCGCGTACGTCGTCCTTCTCGCGGCGGACGGATTCGACCTCGCCCGTGTAGATGACGATGTTGTCGCGCAGCAGGCGGAAGCGCGCATTGCGGCGCACCAAGCCCGAGGTGACCATCGAACCTGCGACGGTACCGATCTTGGATGCGATGAAGACCACGCGGATCTCGGCGGTGCCCAGTGCCTCTTCGCGCTGCTCGGGCGCCAGCATGCCGGACATGGCCTTGGTCACATCGTCCACCGCGTCGTAGATGATGTTGTAGTAGCGCAGGTCCACGGCATTGCCTTCGGCCAGCTTGCGGGCGTTGGCGTCGGCACGGACGTTGAAGCCAATGATGACGGCCTTGGAGGCCAGCGCCAGGTTGACGTCGCTCTCGCTGATGCCACCGACCGCCGCGTGGACGATCTGCACCTTGACCTCGGCATTGCTGAGCTTGAGCAGCGAAGCGGCCAGCGCTTCCTGCGAGCCCTGCACGTCGGCCTTGATGATGAGCGGCAGGGTCTGTGCCTGGCCTTCGCCCATGTTGTCGAACATGTTCTCGAGCTTGGCGGCCTGCTGCTTGGCGAGCTTGACGTCGCGGTACTTGCCTTGGCGGAAGGTGGCCACTTCACGGGCGCGGCGCTCGTCGGCCAGCACCATGAACTCGTCGCCAGCCAGCGGCACGTCAGAGAGGCCCTGGATCTCGACCGGGATCGAGGGACCGGCTTCTTGAGTGGGCTTGCCGTTCTCGTCCAGCATGGCGCGCACGCGGCCATAGGTGGAGCCGGCCAGCACCACGTCGCCACGCTTGAGCGTGCCCGACTGGACCAGCACGGTGGCCACGGGGCCGCGGCCCTTGTCCAGTTGGGCTTCGATCACGAGGCCCTTGGCCAGCGAGGCGACCGGTGCGGTGAGTTCCAGCACTTCGGCCTGCAGCAGCACTTGCTCCAGCAGGTCGTCCACGCCCTGACCGGTCTTGGACGACACGCCGACGAAGGGCGAGTCACCACCGAAGTCTTCGGGCACCACTTCTTCGGCCACGAGCTCGCTCTTGACGCGATCGACGTTGGCTTCGGGCTTGTCAATCTTGGTCATGGCGACCACGATGGGCACGCCCGCCGCCTTGGCGTGGTGGATGGCTTCCTTGGTCTGCGGCATCACGCCGTCGTCGGCAGCGCAGACGAGGATGACGATGTCGGTGGCCTTGGCACCGCGAGCGCGCATGGCCGTGAAGGCCTCGTGACCCGGGGTGTCGAGGAAGGTGACCATGCCGC
>CALMQC010000089.1 GCA_937871895.1 uncultured Roseateles sp.
GAAAGAACGGCCGGAGATACCACGGAAGTCACGCACGCGCGGCAGGGCGATGGTCACGAAGCGGTCCAGGAATTCATACATCTGGACGCCACGCAGGGTGACCATGCAACCGATAGGCACGCCGTCACGGATCTTGAAGCCAGCGATGGCCTTCTTGGACTTGGTGACCACGGGCTTCTGGCCAGCGATCTTGGTCAGGTCGCCAACGGCGTGATCCATGACCTTCTTGTCGGCGACCGCTTCACTCACGCCCATGTTGAGCGTGATCTTGGTGATGCGGGGCACCTCCATCACCGACTTGTAGCCGAACTTCTCGGTCAAGGCGGGGACGACGTTTTCGCGGAAATGCGTTTGCAAACGAGCCATGTCGGAACCTCTTAGGCCTTGATCTCTTCGCCCGTGGACTTGTAGACGCGCACCTTCTTGCCGCCGTCGAGCAACTTGATGCCCACGCGATCGGCCTTGCCGGAAGCAGCGTTGAAAATCGCCACGTTGGATTGATGGATGGGCATGGCCTTGTCGACGATGCCGCCGGTCGTGCCCTTCATGGGGTTGGGCTTGACGTGCTTCTTGACCAGGTTGATGCCGTCAACCAGCACGTGGTCAGCATCGACGCGAGCGGCAACGGTGCCGCGCTTGCCCTTGTCGCGGCCAGTCAACACGATGACCTGGTCGCCTTTGCGAATCTTGTTCATGGCTGTGTCCTCAGACGTTGGGCGCTCAGAGCACTTCAGGCGCCAGCGACACGATCTTCATGAAGCGCTCGGTACGCAGTTCACGCGTCACGGGGCCGAAGATGCGAGTACCGATGGGCTCAAGCTTGGCGTTCAGCAGCACAGCAGCGTTGCCGTCAAACTTGACGAGCGAACCATCCTGGCGACGCACGCCCTTGGCGGTGCGAACGACGACGGCGCTATAGACCTCGCCCTTCTTCACGCGACCGCGCGGCGCAGCTTCCTTGATGCTCACCTTGATGACGTCGCCAATGTGCGCATACCGACGCTTGGAACCGCCAAGCACCTTGATGCACATGACGGACTTCGCGCCAGTGTTGTCCGCGACCTCAAGCCGCGATTGCATTTGAATCATGTCTGTCCCCAACTTTTCCCGAGTCACAGACGCGCTGCTCGTCGGTCAGTCTTGGGCCCGTAGGTCTGACAACACCTGGCATGGCGCCTGACGTTGCCCGACGGTTGTGGGCGGATCCGAGGCCTCGGCGTGCGGTGGTCGCACGCTTAGCGTTCGGCGAAGCTGAGCATTATGCTGCATCGGCGCTCGACTCGTCAAGCGCCGCGCAACGCTCACATTCAGATTGAGGTCGCCTGCGCAAGCAGAGTGTTCGCGTCACTCACCTCGAACTTGCCGGGCGCCTCGACATTGAGCGACTTCACGACGCCATCCTTGACCAGCATCGAGTAGCGCTGTGAACGCAGGCCGAAGCCCTTGGCGGTCAGGTCCAGGACGAGGCCGGTGGCCTGAGCGAAAGCGGCACTGCCGTCCGCCATCATGCGGACCTTGCCGGCCGTTTTCTGGTCACGCCCCCAGGCACCCATCACAAAGGCGTCGTTGACGGAGATGCACCAGATCTCATCAACACCAGCCGCCTTGAAGGCGTCTGCCTGCGCGACGTAGCCTGGTACGTGTTGCGCTGAGCAGGTGGGAGTGAAGGCTCCCGGCAGGGCAAAGATGGCGATCGTCTTCCCGGCGGTTGCGGCCTCAATGTCGAAGCTATTGGGGCCGAGCGAACAGCCATTGCCTTCGATCTCGATGAATTCCTGGAGCGTGCCAGCCGGCAGCTTGTCACCAACTTTGAGCATGAGGTCCTCTGCGTTGCAATTGAAAAAGCCGGCTCGCGGTGAGGCGAAATCCGGCTTCTGGGCTCGCGGGGCCTTGACACCGCAGGGCGTCAAAACCTTGCGATCGATGCTTAGACGACCTGCGCCTTCTCAACCAGGCGCGTCACGATCCAGGCCTTGGTCTTGGAGATCGGGCGGGTTTCGCTGATCTCGACGACATCGCCTTGCTTGTACTCGCCGTTTTCGTCATGGGCGTGGTACTTGCGCGAGCGAGCCACGATCTTGCCGTAGAGCTCGTGCTTGGTGCGGCGCTCAACGAGGACGGTGACCGTCTTGGCGCGGGCATCGCTGACGACGCGGCCGACCAGGGTACGGGCCTTCTTGGCTTGGGCTTGCGCAGTCACTTGGCAGCCTCCTTGTTCTTCTGCGCCAGGATGGTCTTGGCGCGGGCGATGTCACGACGGGTCTTGCCCAGGGCTGAGTGGTTGCTCAGTTGCTGGGTGGCCTTTTGCATGCGCAGGCCGAAGTGGGCCTTGAGCAGGTCGGCGACTTCCTTTTCGAGGGCGGCGACGTCCTTGGCGCGGAGTTCAGATGCTTTCATGGGTTCCTCCGGATCAGGCGCCGACTTGGCGGGCAACGAAGGTGCACTTCAACGGCAGCTTGGCAGCGGCCAGCGTGAAGGCTTCGCGAGCGAGTTGCTCGGGCACGCCGTTGATCTCGTAGAGCACCTTGCCAGGCTGGATCTCAGCCACGTAGTACTCAGGGTTGCCCTTGCCGTTGCCCATACGGACTTCAGCAGGCTTCTCGGAGATCGGCTTGTCGGGGAAGATGCGGATGAAGATCCGGCCACCGCGCTTGATGTGACGCGAGATGGCACGACGCGCGGCTTCGATCTGGCGGGCCGTCAGACGACCACGCTCAGTGGCCTTGAGCCCGAAATCTCCGAAAGACACCAGGGCGCCACGAGTCGCGATACCCGTGTTGCGGCCCTTCTGCTCTTTACGGTATTTGCGACGAGCGGGTTGCAGCATATTTATTCTCCTTTGGCCTCGCCAGCGGCGGGAGCCTTGCGGATCACGCGCTTGCCGGCGGGCTTGGCTGCGTCACCCGTGGGGGCGGCGGCAGCGGGCTGTTCTGCTCCGTCACGCGGGCCACGGTCGCCACCCGGACGGCCACGGCCACCAGGAGCGCCCGGACGGGCGTTACGGCGCGGGCGACGATCGTCTTCGGCGCCAGCGGGGGTGTTGATGACGGGGGCCTCACCATTGGCCAGGCGGTCACCGCGATAGACCCAGACCTTGACGCCAATGACGCCATAGGTGGTCTTGGCTTCAGAGAAGCCGTAGTCGATGTCGGCCTTCAGCGTGTGCAGAGGCACACGACCTTCGCGATACCACTCGGTACGCGCGATTTCGATGCCGTTCAGACGACCGGCGCTCATGATCTTGATGCCTTGGGCACCCAGACGCATCGCGTTCTGCATCGCGCGCTTCATGGCGCGGCGGAACATGATGCGCTTTTCGAGCT
>CALMQC010000090.1 GCA_937871895.1 uncultured Roseateles sp.
ACAAGCTGATCTTCGTGGGCGACGCCACCATGAGTCCCTACGAGATCCTGCAGCCCGGCGGCAGCGTCGAAACCAACAACGAGGAGCCCGGCGCCGAATGGCTGCAGCGCCTCGTCAACGCCTTCCCGCACCACGCCTGGATCAACCCTGAACCCCAGGGCGTCTGGCAGTACCGTCAAAGCATCTCCCTCATCCAGCAGATCGTGCGCCAGCGCATGTTCCCGCTCACTCTGAGCGGCCTGGAGGGGG
This sequence comes from uncultured Roseateles sp., assembly GCA_937871895.1. GTDB lineage: Bacteria > Pseudomonadota > Gammaproteobacteria > Burkholderiales > Burkholderiaceae_C > Pelomonas. The sequence goes on from CALMQC010000090.1 coordinate 250, forward strand.
CGATGCGATTGCTCTCGAAATGATCGTGTCTGCACGGGCGGCCAGTGCTGCTCTCTGGATCCTGCTGCTGGCTGGCTGCGCCAGCTCGCCGCCCCCGCCGGTCACCGGCACACCCGCCCCCGTGGTGGCGGCGGAATACCGCCTCAGCATCGACGTCAGCCAGAGCAGCCTGCGCGAGCTGCTCGACACCCACCTCGACCTCGCCCGCTTCCGCGCCAGCAGCGTGCCTCTGGGGGCCGCCGAACTGCAGCGCCTGGTGCGCGCCACACCCGCCGAGGCCCGTGCGCTGCTGGAGACCGAGGGCTACTTCAACGCCACCGCCCGAGTCGAGCAAACCGACGAGCGCCCTGGCGACCTGCGCCTCGTCGTCGAGCCCGGCCCCCTCACCCGCGTGGGTGGCTTGCAGCTTGACCTGGCTGCCGAGGCGCCACTGCCGGAACCCGACCAGCAAGCCGCGCTGCAGATGGCGCGGCAGGCGTGGTCTCTGCACGAAGGCGACGCCTTCACCCAGGCCGCCTGGAGCGCCGCCAAGAGTGCCACCCTGCAGCGCCTGCGCGCGGGTGGCTTTCCGCTGGCGCGCTGGGACGAGACCCGCGCCGACGTGGACCCCGAGGCCGCCCGAGCCCAGCTCAGCCTGCGCCTGCAGCCCGGCGTGCGCGCGCGGCTCGGCAGCTTGCGCATTGAAGGGCTGGAGCGCCACGGCGAGAGCGTCGCCCGGCGCCTGGCCGGCTTCCAGGGCGGCGACCGCTACCTGGAGTCCCGCCTGCTCGACTTCCAGGAGCGTCTGGTCAAGACCCAGCTCTTCGACGCCGCACGCGTGCAGCTGCTGCTGGACGAGCCCGGGCCCGATGGCCTCTACCCCGTCTTGGTCAGCCTGCGCGAGGCGCCACAGCAGCAGGCCACCACCTCGGTCGGCTACCACGCCAATGCCGGGCAGCGCGTGGGGCTGGAGTACCTAAACCGCCAGCCTCTGGGCCTGCCATTGCGCGCCCGCAGCAAGCTGGAGCTGGGGCGCGAGCTGCGCACCGCCGAGTTCGAGCTCAGCTCCCACCCGCAGGAAGACTTCACCCGCCGCCTCGCCTCCATGCAGTACGAGCAGGACCGCTCGGGCGACCAGATCAGCACCAGCCTCGGCCTGCGCCTGGGCTGGCTGCGCGACACCACCGACGACGAGCAGCTCACCTATGCCGAGCTGCTGCGCTCCCGCGAGGAGCGCACCGGCAGCATCGACCGGCGCGCCGCCGTGTCGCTCAACCGGCAGTGGATCGAGCGCCGGCTCGACAACGTGCTGTTGCCGCTCGACGGCCACCACGGGCTGCTGCTCGTGGGTGCGGGCATGGCCCGAGACGACGGGGGCAGCGCCGGCTTCGCGCGTGCGCAGTTCAAGCTGGGCGTCTTCAGGCCGCTGGGGGCCCACTGGTTTGGCTCGGCCCGCATTGAAGCCGCCCAGGTGCTGGGTGCCGGCCAGGTGGCCCTGCCCGAAAAACTGCTGTGGCGCGCCGGGGGTGACGACTCGGTGCGTGGCTACGCCTTCCACAGCCTCGGGCCCCAGGCCATCGTCAACGGCAGCCCCGCCGTGGTGGGCGGCCGCGTGATGGCCACCGCCAGCGTGGAAGCCGCCCGGCCCTTCAACCTCGCGATGCCGCAGCTGATGGGCGCCGTCTTCATCGACGCCGGCCAGGCCGCCACCTCCTGGGGCAGCTACCGGCCCCAGATCGGCTGGGGCGCCGGCCTGCGCTGGCGCAGCCCGGTGGGGCCGCTCAAGGTGGACCTGGCGCGCGCCGAGCAGACCGGGCGCTGGCGGCTGCACTTTAGTGTCGGCATTGCGCTATGAGCCGGCCCGCTCGCACCCTGCTGTGGGCCCTGCTCGCCTTTGGGCTCACGGCTCTGCTCATGCTGGCCGCCGGCGTCAGCCTGCTCGCCACCTCGCGCGGCTCGCTGCTGCTGCTGACGCAGTTGCCTGGGGTGCAGGCCGAGGGCATGCGTGGCCCCTTGCTGGGCGACTTCGAGGCCGATCACCTGCAGCTCAAGCTCAGCACCGGCGAGCAGATCGAGCTGCGCGGCCTGGCCTGGCGCAGCCTGCGCTGGGAGTCAGGCGGCCTCAAGCTCGACCGCCTCAGCGTGCAGCAATTGCTGTTCCGCCCCAGCCCCACACCCAGCACCAGCGCGCCGCTGCAGGCCTGGCGCTCGCCGGTGGCCGTCGAGGTCGCCGCCATCGAGATCGCCGCGCTCGACCTGGCCGGCGTCCAACTGCAAGACCTGCGCGCGGCCGGCTCCCTGGGGGACCGCCACGCCTTCACCCTGCAACGCCTGCGCTGGCAGCAGCTGCAACTCGCGGGCGAACTGGCCGTGGACGGCAGCGCGCCCATGAGCACCCGCCTGGCCTTGCGCGTCAGCAGCCCCGAGAACCGGCCCGCCGATGCCGGCACCGACCTGCCCGCCTGGCGCGGCGAGCTGCTGGCTCAAGGCCCGCTGGCAGCGCTGCAGACCACCGGACGCCTGGACGCCGAGGGCCAGTCGCTCGCCCTCCAAGGCCTGGTGCGGCCCTTTGCGCCGTGGCCGCTGGGCGCCTTCACGCTCGAGACCCACGCGCTCGACCTGGCCGCCCTGCACAGCGCTGCGCCACGCACCGCGCTGGAGGGTGAAGCGCGCCTCACGCCCGAAGCCAACACCACCCGCCAGCACCTCCACCTGCGCCTCGCCAACCCCCACGTGGGCCGCTGGGACCTGGGCCACTTGCCTGTGCGCGAGCTGGTGCTGGATGCCAGCTTCATGCCGGACGAACTGAAGGCGCTGCGCATCGACGCGCTGCAAGCCCGCCTCGGGGGCGATGCCCGCATCACCGGCCGGGGCCAGGTCTCACCTGATGGCCGCTGGCAACTGCAAGCCCAGCTGGACGACCTGCAGCCCGAGCGGCTTGATGCCCGCCTGGTCGCCGGCCGGCTCGATGGCCCGGTGGACCTCAGCGGTGGCGGCGGCCAGCCCCTCAAGCTGCGCTTTGACCTGCAAGGCCAACGCACGCCAACCCCGCTGCGCCTGCGCGCCTTGCTCACGCACGAGGGCGAACGCTGGCGGCTGGACGAGGGCGAGATCCTCGCCGCAGGCGGGCGTGCCACCCTGAGCGGCCAGCTCGACCCAGCCGGCAGCTCCACCTTTACGGGGCGCCTCGCCGACTTCGACCCCTCGCGCCTGTGGCGTGGCAGCCTGCCCGCCATGCGCTTGAACGGCCAGTTCGATGGGCAGCACAGCGCCCAAGGGAGCGCAGCCCGCACCGCCCTCCAGCTCAGCCTGCAAGACAGCAAGCTGGCCGAGCTGCCCCTCAGTGGCCAAGCCAAGTTGGAGCGCGGCGCAACCGCCACCCCCTGGGGCCTGCAACTGCAGCTCAAGCTGGGCAGTGCCGACCTGACGGCGCAGGCCCAAGGCCGCCCGGAAAGCTTTGAAGGCCGCCTGCGCCTGCAGGCCCCGCAACTGTCTGAGCTGAACACGCTCAAGGCATTGCACCCCGCATTGGCCCACATCGCCGGCAAGCTCAAGCTCGACACCAGCTTTGCCCTCAGCCACCCCAACCAGGCCTGGCGCCTGGTCGCGGATGGTCAAGGCGAGTCCAGCCAATTGCGCTGGGGCGAGCAAGGCCGGCTGAACCAGCTGCAAGCGCGCTGGCAACTCCCCGCCCTCGACAGCCCAGGCCCGCTCGCGCTTGACCTCAAAGCCAGCGGCATCAGCCTGCCCGGCCTGCAGTTGAACGAGCTGCAAGCCCAGCTCGACGGCAACTGGGCCGCACACCGGCTGCAGCTCAAGGCCGGCGGCCCCTCGCCCCTGGCCGGCCGGCAGGCAGACACGCTCGCCCTGCAAGCCGACGCGCAAGGCGGGCTCGAAGGCTTGCCAGACCTGCAGCGCCTGCAATGGCGAGGCCGCCTGGCCCGCGTGCAGCTGGCGCCGCCGCGCCCCGGCCTGCCGCCGCTGCTGGAGGCCCAGGACCTTGCCCTCCAGGCCTCGGCCCAGGGCCTCGACTTCGCCCCCGCCCAGGCCGACATCGCCGGCGCACGCATCGCCTGGCAGACCCTGCGCTGGCAGCCCAAGGACACGGGCGACGAAGCCCTGCTCGACCTGCGCCTGCTGCCCTTCGACGTCTCCCCGCTGCTGGCCCGCTGGCAGCCCGACTTTGGCTGGACGGGCGACCTGCGAGTGGGTGGCAGCGCCCGCTGGCAATGGCGCGCAGGCCGGCTCGATGGTGACCTGCTGATCGAACGCCTCGGTGGCGATTTGCGCGTGCAGGACGACGCCGGCCCCTTGCCCCTCGGGCTCTCAGACCTGCGCCTCGCCGCCAGCCACCACGACGGCGTCTGGCGCTTTGCCCAAGGCGTGGCCGGCCAGCAGCTCGGCAACTTCGTCGCCACCCAAAGCCTCAGCTCGCCGGGCCCCTGGCCCGACGCCCACAGCGCGCTCGACGGCGTGCTGCAAGCCCAGGTGGACCACCTGTCGCGCTGGGGCAGCTGGCTGCCCGCCGGCTGGCGCCTGGGGGGCCGCATCAACGGCCTGGCGCGGCTCAGCGGCCGGCTCGGCGCCCCGCTCTGGACGGGCCAGGTCGAAGGCGACGGCCTCTCCGTGCGCCACGCGCTGCAGGGCGTGGATGTGGGCGATGGCCGCATCCTGCTCAAGCTCGATGGCGACAAGGCCCGGCTCGAACAGTTCGAGGCCCATGCCGGCCAAGGCCTCATCACCGCCACGGGGGACGCGGAGTTGGGCGCCAAGCCGGCCGCGCGCCTGCAGTTCCAGGCCGACCGGCTGCAGATCCTGGGCCGCGCCGACCAGCGCCTGGTGGCCAGCGGCAAGGCCCAGCTCAGCCTCACGCCCGAGAGCCTGCAGCTCAAGGGCCAGCTGCGCGCCGACCAGGGCCGCTTCGACTTCAGCCGTGCCGACGCACCGACCCTGGCCGACGACGTCGTCGTGCAGCGCGGCCCAGTGGTCACCGCTGAACGTGCCACGCGCCGCGCCCCCACGCGTACCACCCAGGTCGATCTCGACGTCGATCTTGGCGACGCCTTCCGCGTGCTCGGCCGCGGCCTGGAAACCCAGCTGCGCGGCAAGCTCCACCTCGGCCAGCGCGACAACAAGCTGGCGCTCACCGGCAAGATCCAAACCCACGGCGGCCAGTACCTCGCCTACGGCCAGCGGCTCGACATCGAGCAAGGCGAACTGCTCTTCACCGGCCCCTACGACAACCCCGCGCTCGACGTCATCGCCACCCGCCCCAACACCGACACCCGCGTCGGCGTGCGCATCACCGGCACCGCGCTCGCACCGCGCGTCGCCCTCTTCAGCGAGCCCGAGCTGTCCGAGACCGAGAAGCTCTCCTGGCTGCTGCTCGGCCGCGGCCCCGACGGCCTCGGCCGCACCGACGCGGCCCTGCTGCAACGCGCCGCCGTCGCCTTGCTCGCCGGTGAAGGCGGCTCTGGCCGCTCGCTGCGCAGCCTCGGCCTCGACGAGCTCTCCGTCGCCCGCGCCGACGACGACACCCGCACCACCATCGTCCGCCTCGGCCGCCAGCTCTCGCAGCGCTGGTACGTCGGCTACGAGCGCAGCCTCAACGCCACCACCGGCAGCTGGCAGCTCATCTACCGCATCGCCCAGCGCTTCACGCTGCGCGCGCAGAGCGGGGACGACAACGCGCTGGATCTGATCTGGCAGTGGCGGTGGAACTAGGGCCTGCTAACACTACGGCAATGGGTCGCGAAGGCCCGCCGCAAGGGGCCAATCAAGGCGCGGCTCGCCGCCCGCACTGGCGTGCGGGCCAGAGGCGCAACGCCGAG
>CALMQC010000091.1 GCA_937871895.1 uncultured Roseateles sp.
CAGCCATGACCGCCCGCGAGGCGCTCGAGATCGCCACGCTCGGCGGCGCGCAAGTGCTGGGGCGCGACGACATCGGCGCCCTCGCCCCCGGCATGTCGGCCGACGTGGTCGCCTTCGACCTGCGTGGCCCCGCCCACGCCGGCGCGGGCCACGACCCCGTCGCCGCCCTCGTGTTCTGCCAGCCCGCCACCGTGGCCCTGTCCATCATCAACGGCCGCGTGCGCGTACGCGGCGGTCAGTTCGTCGACCTCGAACTGGCCCCGCTGCTGGCCCACCACCGCCGGCTCGCGAAGCAGCTCTACGAGGCGGCGCGGCATCCGCATGTGGGGTGATGGCGCAAAGAGCAAGGGCCCCGAAGGGCCCTTGCTGTTGCCGACGCGACGCGCGTCGGCGCTCTGAAGCGGATCAGTCCTTGCGACGACGGCGGGCCACGAAGCCCACCACGCCAAGGCCTGCCGCCAGCAGGGCGTAGGTCTCGGGTTCCGGCACCGGCGCTGCGGTGAACGCGAATGCAAACTTGTTCTGCGGTTGGGCGACGATGGAGGCAAATGCGCCGCTAGCGCTCAAGGTGATGGACGCACCCGTCACCGTAAAGGTATCGAAGCTGCCAGCGTACGACGCGGACCCCTTAAAGAAGCCAACCTTCGGCGAAGCTGCGAAAGCGGTCAGGGGCGCATCTGTCAGCACCGAAACGGGCCCACCGTTCACGGAGACGCTGGCGCTGGCCGTCAAACCCACGGTCGAGCTGCTCGACTTGCTGTAAGAAATGTTGCCCAACGAGCCGGTGATGGCGCTCAACGAATAGCCCGCCTTCGCTGAAAGCGTGAACGTAGGCAGCGCAAAGGTTGCAGACACCGACTCGTCCTCGGCGGCAACGTTTACCAACGTGCTCGCCGACCACTCGAAGCCCACCGCGTTGTCGCTGCTGGTGAACGACGAGCTGATGTAGCCAAACGTGGTGGTTTCGTCGTAGGTGACGGTGTAGGACCCGGCGTCGTACACCGAGGTGGCGGAGGCCACACTCGCGAACAGCAGTGCGGCAGCGGCGGCGGCGACAGTATTGAGTTTCTTCATGGGTGGTCCCTCATTCGTGGTGGGCAGATGCCCATAGGGTGAATACTAGTGAACAGTCTCCCCATCAGGGCGCCGCAGTCCCCGATTCGTGGGGCACGGCAGGCTACGGACCCCCCGGTTCCAGGGGTCGCCCAGCCAGCTTAGGGCTTGGTCACCACAGCGGTCACGACTCCGTAGGAACGCGGGGTCAAGGACGACACCGACCGCGCACCTTGGCCCGGTGGCCGAAGCGCAGCCCTACGCGCGAGGAGGCGCTTCGCCAAGCGCACACCGAGAGCGGGCAGAAGATGGCGGCGCTGGCACTGACCTTGGCGCGGGTAAGCCAGTTGTTGGCGAAGGCGGAGCGGCACTGGCCTCCTACCTGCTCTCGAGAACACGCCCGACTGAAAGCCCCAGCGCGCCGCCGGCCGCAGGGTGACTTATCCACAGCCCCTCTCTAAAATCTGGCGTTTGCCCAAGCCCCAGGGCTCAGCCCCCTCCCCCATGCTCTATCCCAAGGAATTCGATGTCATCGTCGTCGGCGGTGGCCATGCCGGCACCGAGGCCGCGCTGGCGGCTGCCCGCATGGGTGCGCAGACGCTCTTGCTGACGCACAACATCGAGACCCTCGGCCAGATGAGCTGCAACCCGAGCATCGGCGGCATCGGCAAGGGCCACCTCGTCAAGGAGGTGGACGCGCTGGGCGGCGCGATGGCGCTGGCCACCGATGAGGGCGGGATCCAGTTCCGCATCCTCAATTCGAGCAAGGGCCCGGCCGTGCGGGCCACGCGGGCGCAGGCGGACCGGGTGCTCTACAAGGCGGCCATCCGGCGGCGGCTGGAGAACCAGCCGAACCTGATGCTCTTCCAGCAGGCGGTGGACGACCTGATGGTGGAAGGCGACCGGGTGGTGGGCGCGGTGACGCAAGCCGGCATCGCTTTCCGCGCGCGCGCCGTGGTGTTGACGGCGGGGACCTTTCTCGACGGCCGCATCCACGTCGGCCTGCAGAACTACAGCGCCGGCCGCGCGGGCGACCCACCGGCCGTCAGCCTCTCAGCCCGGCTGAAGGAGCTGAAGCTGCCGCAGGGCCGGCTCAAAACCGGCACGCCGCCGCGCCTGGATGGCCGGACCATCGACTTCAGCCGCTGCCAGGCCCAGCCGGGTGACGGCATGCCGGGCGTGGACACGCCGATGCCGGTGTTCAGCTTCATGGGTTCAGCCGCCATGCACCCCGAGCAGCGCCCCTGCTGGATCACGCACACCAACGAGCGCACGCACGAGATCATCCGCAGCGGCTTTGACCGCAGCCCGATGTTCACGGGGGTGATCGAGGGTGTCGGGCCGCGCTACTGCCCAAGCATCGAGGACAAGGTCAACCGCTTTGCCGACAAGGATTCGCACCAGATCTTTCTGGAGCCCGAAGGCCTGACCACGCACGAGTTCTACCCCAACGGCATCTCCACCTCCCTGCCCTTCGACATCCAGCTGGCCGCCGTGCGCAGCATCCCTGGCCTGGAGCACGCCGACATCGTGCGGCCCGGCTACGCCATCGAGTACGACTTCTTTGACCCGCGCGAGCTCAAGAGCAGCTTC
>CALMQC010000092.1 GCA_937871895.1 uncultured Roseateles sp.
GGTTGGCCATCATTCCGCGAACATTCAAGTCCTCAATGCCGATGGTGTCGAACTCTGTCGCAAGGCGGGTAGTCAGCTTGTTGAGCGCATCAACACGGATATTGCTGATGCGCTGGTGCAACCGTGCGAGCTTGGCTTTCGCTTTGGCCCGGTTGCTGCTGCCTTTCTTCTTGCGACTGAGACTGCGGGAAAGACGCACCAGCCGCTGGTGCGCGGCACGATGCGGTTTGAGCGCCGGCACGACTTCGCCATTGCTCAGTGTTGCGAGTTCCTTGATGCCGAGATCGACACCGATGACACCGCCGCCAAGTGGTCCTGACAGACAGTCAGCGGTATCGACCAGTAGCGTCACATACCAGCCGTCGGCCTGCCGGCTCACGGTCGCCGAGATCACCTGCCCGGCAAAGCGCAACGACTCGCGCATCCTGACGATACCGACCTTGGACAGCTTGACGGTCTTGCCATCAACCTGCACGGCATGCTCGCCGGCCTTCTGGGGGCCGTTGTCGGCGCGGAAGCTGTCATGCAGCCCTTTCTTCTTGAACTTCGGATAGCCCGGCTTCTTGCCCGCCTTCACGTTGCGGAAGAAGTTCTGGAACGCCGTGCCGAGGTTCTTGATGGCCTGTTGCGGTGCGTTCTTGGTCACCTCCAGCGCCCACGGGAACTCGATCGGCTTGAGTGCGTTGTACTGCTTGCGCAGGCTCATCTCGGACGGCTTTCCACCGGCTTCGTACTGCCGCTTCCACTCTGCCAGCGCCCAGTTGTAAGCATGGCGAGCAACGCCGCAGGAACAGGCGAAGTAGTGCGCCTGTTCCTTGGTCGGATCGAGCTTGATCTTATGGGCGCGCAGCATCTTCAGCGGCCCCTTGGCTTCGTGGATTTCGATGGCATCCTGGAGGATGTCGAGGTCGCGCTGCACCGCCTCATGCACCAGTTGGCGGATGTAGGGCAGTAGTTCAACGCCAAGGCTTCTGGCTTTGGCTTTCAGGTAGCTGTGATCACGTTGGTGGATCTTGAGCGACCCGAGGTCGTGAAGTTCGAGGCTCATAGTTGCCTTTTCAGGGTACCCTTGGCCCGTTTGATGTCCAGCATCTCGTGGATCAGGGATTCGTAGGTGAGCTTGCGCTTGGACAGAGGTACCAGGATCGGCAGCCACTCGCGCGGCATGGGGCGGTTGCCGGTCTTGACGTTGGAAATGCTGGCGCGCTTGACGTTGAGCTTGCGCATCAGGACGGCGGTCATTTGGGGGTTGGCTTCGAGCCATTCAGAGAATTTCATCATGCCGCGCAGTCTACCATGGGGCAATGGCGAAGTCTACAAAACGGCATATTTCAATGGAGTAGGATGACAAAATGTCTGACCCAACACTGCGACAACGACGCAAGGCCAACTTGCTGGCATGGATGGAAAGTCATGGCCTGAACCAGACCGACGTGTCCAACCGGATCAAAAAGGGCCGGGCCTATGTCAGCAACCTGCTCCTTCCGGAGCGAGCCTTTGGCGAGAAGGCGGCGCGCTACATCGAGGGTTGCCTGGTCATGCCATCCGGGTGGCTGGACTCTGATCACTCCAGGCCCGAAGCGGTCGCGGCATGGTCCAGGGTGGAGGATCTGCCGGACGGCGTGTTCGCGCTGGTTCCGCGCGTGGATGTTCGGCTGTCCGCAGGGCCTGGCTCCGTGCCCATGGAGTCCACCTTGCCGCCGCTGGCGTTTCGCGAGGATTGGCTTCGCCGCAAGGGCGTGACCTCTCGCGCGTCGCTGCGGGTGTGCGAGGTGGCCGGAGACTCGATGGAGCCCTACCTGATGGACGGGGATGTGGTCCTGGTGGACACCGGCCAGGCCGACCTGGTGGACGGCGACGTCTACGCGGTGCGGATTGGCGAGGAGGTGCGGATCAAGCGACTGTTTCGCAGGCTGGCGGGCAGCCTACTGCTGAAGTCGGACAATCCGAACTTCCCCGAGGAAACGATTGCGCCGGAGTCAATGCACCAGCTACAGGTGCTGGACCGGGTGCTGTGGCGATCGGGGTGACCGCAAGGTGTAGCGCGTCATCGACCTGAAACACAGGAAGCCCTTTGCCTACTGCAATATACGCCAACCCCTTGAGGCCGCGCCCATTGATTTGCCCAGCCTCCCAGCGGGCCACGGTGCGCGTCGAAACGCCGACCAGCTCGGCCAGCTCTCCTTGCGTCATGCGCAGCATCTTTGTGCGCAGGAAGGTGGGTGTAATGAGGATGAGTTGGTGCATTCAATACTCCGCCGGCAGCAACAAGACGGTGACATTGCGCCCGGGGTCCAGCAGGCCATCGCGGGCCAGCATGAACTCCCAGCTCCCGTCTGGCAGGGTGGTGTGGGTGGTGTAGCGCCAGGCGGGCGGCGCGCCGTCTTCCAGGGTGAGTTCGATGCGGGCAAAGCCATTGCGCACGCCGACGTGGATCATCCCGTGGCCGCAGCGCCCAAAGTCCCACTCGGTGGCGAAGATTTTGGCCGGCTCGAAGGCAAGCAAGTCAATGAGCCAGTGGCACTCGCCCGCCTTGGCGAACTCGTCCACGCCGCTGGTGTAGACGAAGCCCCGGTTGAGGGCGTGCCGAATGTGTCCGTCGCAGCCGTTGCGAGCCCGGCTGACAATGTCGCTCAGGGCCTTGGCTTTTTCGCTGTTGATCATTTGGATCGACTCCTGGTTTTTTGAACGCGACCCACCCAGCA
>CALMQC010000093.1 GCA_937871895.1 uncultured Roseateles sp.
TGCAGCGCCGCAAAGGTCTCGTAGCGCCGCCAGACAAAGCTCAGGCCCGTGGTGGCCGCGATCTCGGCCATCAGATCGGCGTCAAAGCCCTCGGGCACCTGGCCGCTGGGCGCGTTCTCGTAAAACGGTGGGAAGCGCCCCAGCACCCCGACCGCGATGCGCTGCCCGGCCATCGGGCTCGCCACGCGGCCGGCCGGCGCGCTGGCCTCGCCGGCGGCCCAGGCAACCGTGCCAAGCACAGCCAAGCACCAGCACAGGGCCAAGGCCCAGCCGCGCAGACTCCTCGTCATCCAGTCCCCCTCGTCAGATGGGGCCAAAGATAACCCTGGGGCGAGCAGGGTGGCAATGAGGATTCAAGGGACAGGGCCCGGCCACGCGCGCCGGCATGGCCCTCAAGCCAAGAATTCATCGCTCCAGGCCGGCGGATCGCTTTCAATAGCGGCCCCGCTGCTTGCCTCGCGCGCCATGCCGACCCTGACCTCCCGCCTCCACCATGCCCTGCTGGCACTGCTGCTCCTGCTTGCCAGCCCCTGGGCCACGGCCTGGCAGTCCGACCAAGGCGACGGTACCTACGCCAACCCCGTGTTCTGGGCCGACTACCCGGACCCCGACATCATCCGCGTGGGCGAGGACTTCTACTTCGCCACCAGCACCTTCGCCGGCTCGCCGGGCATGCGCATCCTGCACTCGCGCGACCTCATCAACTGGACGATTGCCGGCTATGTGCTGCCGCGCCTGACCGGTTCGCCAGCCTTTGACCTGCAGGGCCGGGGCGTGAACCCAGGGGTCTATCGCCGCGGCATCTACGCGCCCAGCCTGCGCCACCACAAGGGCCACTTCTACCTGGCCGTCACGCCCGTGGGCCAGCACACCCGGCTGTGCAAGGCCGCCCAGGTGCAAGGCCCCTGGGACTGCCACGAACTGGACCGCGAGGCCTTCGACCCCGGCCTCTTCTTCGACACTGATGGCAAGGCCTATGTGGTGACGAGCGCCAGCACCGACGGCACCATCACCTTGCTCAGCCTGAGCGAAGACCTCAAGCAGGTCACGAACGCCCGCAAGATCCACTACATCAAGGGCGCCGAAGGCGTGCACGTGCTCAAGCGCGACGGCGTCTACTACCTCTTCAACGCCGTGCCCTGGCGGCTCGGCATGAGCATCTCGCGCTCCCGCTCGCTCGACGGCCCGTGGGAGACCATCGAGAGCATCAACACCGCTGAGACCGGCGGTCACCAGGGCGCCATCGTTGAGCTGGCTGATGGCCGCTGGTGGGGCTTTGTGATGCAAGACAAGCCCGCCATCGGCCGCGTCACCAATATGAGCCCCATCTTCTGGAAGGACGGCTGGCCCATCTGGGGCACGCCCGAGGCCCCGGGCCGTGTGCCCATGCGTGCGACCAAGCCCATCCAGGGCCACCCACTGGCACAGCCGGCCACGAGCGACGAGTTCAGCGAGCCCCAGCTCGGCCTGCAATGGATGTGGAACCACAACCCGGTGGACAGCGGCTGGTCGCTGCGCGAGCGGCCCGGCCACTTGCGCCTGCGCGCGCTGCCCGCACTCGACTTCTGGCACGCCCGCAACACGCTGACGCAAAAGAGCCAGGGCCCCTGGAGCCGCGTCGAGATCTCGATGGACCTCAGCCGCCTCGGCGTGGGCGACCAGTGCGGCCTCGGCACCCTGGGCCGCTACAACGGCCAGCTCTATGCCACGCGCGAACCCGCCGGCCAGCTGTCCCTGAACTGGCGCCTGATCACCGACCAAGGCGACAAGGACCCACAGACCGTGCAAGACGGGCCGCGCGTGCCCATCAGCAGCGAGCGCGTCGAGCTGCGCTTGGAGATTGACTACGTCACCACCAACCGCGCGCGACTGAGCTGGCGCGCACCGGGTCAGTCGGCTTGGCAGGTCGTGGGCGAGCCCTTCGAGCTGAAGTTCGACTGGCGCACCGGCACCTTCCAGGGGCCGCAGGTGGCGATGTTCTGCTTCAGCACCCGCAACAACGGCAGCCAAGCCGCCGGCTACGTGGACATCGACTGGTTCCGCTTCAGCGACAAGCCCTGATCACACCTTGACCAGCTGATCGCCGCGCCGCTCCAGCACCGCCACCTGGCCGGGCTGGAGCTTGAGCGCGAGCTTGCCGCCCTTCCAGCGCAGCTCGCAATTCGGCTGGCAATGCTCACGAGCCTGCACGCGCAGGCGCTGCACCGCGCCGCCGGCGCAGTCCATGTCCAGCACAAAGCCGCCGCGTGCGGCGAGGCCTGCAACCTTGCCCGCAGCCCACACCGAGGGCAGGGCGGGCAGCAGCTCGATGCGGCCGCGGTGGCTCTGCACCAGCATCTCGACGATGCCCGAGGCCCCGCCAAAGTTGCCGTCGATCTGGAAGGGCGGGTGCGCGTCAAAGAGGTTGGGGTAGCTGCGTTCGGGCTGCAGCAGCAGAGCGAGCACGCCGTGTGCGTGGTCGCCGTCCTTGAGGCGGGCCCAGAGGTTGATGCGCCAGCCGATGCCCCAGCCGGTCGCGTCGTCGCCGCGCCGCTCCAGCGCGTTGCGCGCGCCGGCAAAGAGCGCGGGCGTCTCCTCGGGCGTGATCTGGTCCGACGGGAACAGCGCGTACAGGTGCGAGACGTGCCGGTGGTGGATCTCGGGGGCGCGCAGGTCCCAGTCCTCCTGCCACTCCTGCAGCTGGCCGCTGCTGCCCACACGGTCGGGCGGCAGCTGCTCGCGTGCGGCCAGGCACTGGCGGGCGAAGTCGGCATCCGTTTTGAGCTCACGCGCGGCTTCGGCGCAATGGGCAAACAGGTCGTGCAGCAGCTGGTTGTCGCAGGCCGGGCCGGCGCACAGCGAGCTGCCAAAGGGGTGGGCGTTCTCGGGCGAGAGGCTGGGGCAGGTGACGAGCTTGCCGCTCTTGGGGTCGCGCACCAGAGTCGCGAGCTGGAACTCGGCCGCGCCCTTCATCAGCGGGTAGATGCGGCGCAGGAAAGCGGCGTCGCGCCGGTACAGCCAGGCCTCCCACAGGTTCTGCAGCAGCCACACGCCGCCCATCGGCCACAGGCCCCAGAAGCTGCCGTCCGTCGGTGTGGCCACGCGCCACACGTCGGTGTTGTGAAAGGCCACCCAGCCCGGCGCGCCATAGGCCTCGCGCGCCACGCGCTGGCCGGTCTGCGCGAGGTCTTCGACGAGGCAGACCAGGGGCTCCAGCGTCTCGCTCAGCTGGCAGACCTCGGCCGGCCAGTAGTTCATCTGGGCGTTGATGTTGATGGTCCACTTGCTCTGCCAGGGCGGGTTGGTGCGCTCGTTCCAGAGGCCCTGCAAATTGGCCGGGTGGCGCGTGCCGGGGCGTGAGCTGGCCAGCAAGAGATAGCGGCCGTAGTCCACGTAGAGCGCGGCCAGGCCGGGGTCTTTGCCTTCGATGGAGCGGGCGATGCGCTCGTCGGTCGGCAAGGCCGCGTTGGGGCCTTGACCGAGGTCGATGCTGAAGCGCTCGAACAGCGCGCGGTGCGCAGCCTGGTGGGCGAGGCGCAGCTCGGGCTCAGTCCGTGCGGCGAGCTTGGCCAGCACCGCGCGGTTGGCGGCGGCGGGGTCACCCGAGACATCGTCATAGCGCTTGTAGCCGGTGGCGCCGGCAATCAGCAGCAGCACTTCATCCGCGCCTTCGACCGCCAGACCGCCACGCTCCGCGCGCAGCCGGCCGCCGGTGGCGCGCACCTGCACGCGGCATTCAAATGGCAGGCGGCCGCTGATCTCGCCTTGGTCGGGGCTGCGGCCCGAGACGACGAGGGTGTTGCCGCCTTCAATCAGCACCTGCTGCTGGTGCGGGGCGCTGAGTTGCAGCACCACGTGCAGGGCCTTGGGCCGCGTGCTGGCCAGGCGCACCACGATCACGTCGTCCACGGCCGAGGCATAGACCTCGCGCGTCCAGGTGCTGGGGCGGCCGAAGTCTTTGGTTGAGAAGCTCGTGCTCGCCACGGCCTCGGCCAGGTCCAGGCTGCGCGCGTAGCCGGCCGCGTTCTCAAGGCCCGGGAAGTGGAGCATCAGCTCGGCCAGCGGCTGGTAGGCCATCTGCCCGCCGGGCTTGGGGATGAAGGTCTCGTCCGCCAGCTTTTGCGCCTCGGTGTACTGGCCGGCAAAGATCAGCTGCCGGATCTTGGGCAAGGCCTCGCGGGCCTTGGGCAGCGGCGGGGCATAGGGGCCGCCGGCGAAGAAGCTGTTCTCGTTGAGCTGGATGCGCTCCGTCGAGATGCCGCCAAACACCATGGCCCCCAGCCGCCCATTGCCCACGGGCAGGGCCTGCACCCATTCATCGGCAGGCCGGCGGTACCAGAGCCGCTGTTGGCCGGGCGTGGTGGGCGTGGTGGGCGTGGTGGGCGTGGTCGCCGAGGCGGCCAGCGTGCTCAGCGGCGTGCTGGCCAGCGCGGTGGAAGACAGCAGGCTGTGCCGGAGCCAGCGGCGGCGATCGGGGCGGGTCATGGACATGGGTGAGGCGCGGTCGAGGCATTCATGGGGCAGGGCGGACTATGGCGCCTGGGTGGCTGCTTTTTGCGCGCGCCAAGCTGTTCAGTCCGATAACTTCTTTTCATCCTTGCGCCCTGAGGAGGGCATGGTTTGGAGGCCCTTGCTGGCAGACACTAGCCCCCCACCCGGGGCTGCCATGGCGCCCCCTTCCTTGTATGGAGCCTCCCTCGATGAAGACCCGTTTCAAGCTCGCCGCCGTGGGCGCCTTGGTTGTGCAGTTGGGGAGCGCCTCGGCGCAGATCCCCGTCGTCTCCGGCGCCGAGTCGCGCGCTCGCGCCATCGTGTCGCAGCTGACGCTCGACGAGAAGGTGGACCAGTTGCTCAACGGCGCGCCCGCCATCCCGCGCCTCAAGATCCCCGCCTACAACTGGTGGACCGAGTCCCTGCACGGCGCCTTCGGCCCCGGCGCGACGACCAACTTCCCCCAGCCCGTGGGCCTGGCCGCGAGCTTCAATGACAAGCTGATGCAGGACGTCGCGTCCAGCATCAGCACCGAGGTCAGCGCGGTCTACGCGCTGGAGCGCGTCAAGCCCACCTTCAACAAGATTGGCGGGGCGCTGAACACCTGGTCGCCCAATATCAACATCTTCCGCGACCCGCGCTGGGGCCGCGGCCAGGAGACCTATGGCGAAGACCCCTTCCTGACCGCGCAGCTCGGCAAGGCCTATGTGACCGGCATGCAGGGCCAGAGCCCCGATGTGCCCAAGGTCATCGCCAGCCCCAAGCACTTCGCGGTGCACAGCGGCCCGGAGTCCACGCGCCACCACGTGGACGTGTGGGTCTCGATGCAAGACCTGGAGGACACCTACCTCCCCGCCTTCCGCGCCACCATCGTGGACGCCAAGGCCGGCTCCATCATGTGCGCCTACAACCGCATCAACGGCGAGCCCGCCTGCGCCAGCAACTTGCTGATGGTGCAGACCCTGCGCAAGGACTGGAAGTTCGACGGCTATGTGGTCTCCGACTGCGATGCAGTCACCGACATCCACGCCCAGCACAAGTACGCGGTAGACGCGCCGGCGGGCGCGGCGGCAGCGCTCAAGGCCGGCATGGACAACGAGTGCAATGGCGCCACGCTGAGCAACACGCCCGGCCTCGGTGAGCGCTACAAGCAAGCGCTGGCTCGCGGCTACATCAGCCAGGCCGACATCGACACCGCGCTGGTGCGCCTGTTCTCCGCCCGCTTCCGCAATGGCGACCTGCCAGGGCTGATGCCGCAGGAACGTAGCTTCCCGGCCGCAGACGCCATCAACGCCGCCCCGCACCGCCAGCTCGCGCTGCGCTCTGCGATTGAGAGCCTGGTGCTGCTGAAGAACGACGGCGCGCTGCCGCTCAAGGCCGGCACGCGCATCGCCGTCGTCGGCCCGTTGGCCGACGCGCGGCGCGTGATGCGCGGCAACTACTCGTCCGCCGGTACGGGCCCTACGGCCACCATCGCCGAGGCGCTGCGTGCGCAGTTCTCGGCCGCGCAGGTGAACCTGGTGCCCTTTGGCCCCTCGATCACCGACGGCGACCCCGTGCCCGCGAGCGCCTTCCTGACACCCGACGGCAAGCCCGGCCTGCAGGCCAGCTACTTCAACCTCGAAGCCGGCTCGCCCACACAGCTCGGCAAGCGCCGTTACCAGGCCAAGGCCTTTGGCTCGCACACCGTCACGCACCTGCAATCGCAGGCGCGTGACTTGCCCCAGGCCGGCACGCACACGCGGGTGGTCTGGACGGGCTCCTTCGTCGCCCCCGAGACCGGCAGCTACCGCCTGGGCCTCGCCGGCATCAAGGGCCAGCTGACCGTGGGTGGCAAGCCTGTGGTGCTGGCCAAGCGCCCCACGCACTGGGCCGAGCCCGTGGCCCTGACGCAAGTCGACCTGAAGCAAGGCGAGCGCTATGCCATTCAGTTCGAGACCGAGTCCGGCGTCTCGCAGCCGCCCGGCATGGTGTGGAAGCGCGTCTCGCGCGACCCGCTGGCCGACCTGCGCGCCGGTGCCGCTAAGGCCGACGTGCTCGTGGCCGTGGTGGGCCTGACCTCTGACCTCGAAGGCGAGGAGATGCCCGTCAAGGTCGAAGGCTTCAGCGGTGGTGACCGCACCACCATCGACCTGCCGCGCGACCAGCGCGAGTACCTGGCCGAGGCCGCCAAGCTGGGCAAGCCGCTCGTGGTCATCAACCTCAGCGGCAGCGCGATTGACCTCTCCTGGGCCAAGGCCAACGCCGCCGCCATCGTGCAGGCCTGGTACCCCGGCGAAGGCGGCGGCCCCGCCATCGCCCAGGTGCTGGCCGGCGCGGCCAACCCCGCCGGCCGCCTGCCCGTCACCTTCTACAAGGGCGTGGCCGACCTGCCGCCCTTCGACGACTACAACATGCAGGGCCGCACCTACCGCTTCTACAAGGGCGAGCCGGTGTACGGCTTCGGCTATGGCCTCAGCTACTCCAGCTTCCGCTACGAGGCGCCCAAGCTGGAGCTGCAGGAAGGCCGTGACGAGACCCGCCTCGTCGTGCGCACCGCCATCACCAACACCAGCAGCCGTGACGGCGACGAAGTGGCCCAGCTCTACCTCACGCCGCCGAGCTTTGAAGGCGCCCCGCGCCTGGCGCTGCGGGCCTTCGAGCGCCTGCACCTCAAGGCGGGTGAGCGTCGTGAAGTGAGCTTCACGCTCAACAGCCGCGACCTCAGCTTTGTGGCCCGCGACGGCGTGCGCCAGCTCATGCCCGGTAGCTACCGCCTCAGCGTCGGCGGCGGCCAACCTGGCAGCGGCCTGCCCACCGAGGCCGCCAGCTTCTCGCTCACGCGCAAGCAAGTGTTGCCGCGCTGATCTTTCACTCCCACCCCAAGGACCTTGCCATGCTGCAATTCCGTCGTTCCCTGCTCCGCGCCGCGCTCTCGGTGGCCGGCTTGCTCGCCAATGCCCTCGCCCTCACGCCGACTGCCTTCGCGCAGGACGGCACCATCTACCCGCTCGACGCCATCCCCGAGCCCAACGCCATCAAGCTGAACACCGGCGGCGTCAAGGACCAGCCCGCCAAGGAAGGCTGGTTCCGCCAATGGGGCGAGCCCATGGTGCACAACGTCAGCACCGCCACGCTCACGCCCTTCCTGCCCGAGCCCGGCAAGGCCACGGGCGCGGCCGTGCTGGTGGCGCCGGGCGGCGGCTTCCGCTGGCTGTCGATCAACAACGAGGGCTGGAAGGTGGCCAAGGCCCTGGCTGACCGGGGCGTCGCGGCCTTCGTGCTGAAGTACCGCCTCTTCCCCACGCCCGACAACATCCCCGGCCTGACCGCGTCGATGAACAACATGTTCGCGTCTGTCGGCGCCGGCACGCCCGCCAGCGCCCCGCCGGCCCGTCCGCCCGCCTTCAGC
>CALMQC010000094.1 GCA_937871895.1 uncultured Roseateles sp.
AGGCGTGTTCCGACACCAGGGCCGGCTGCACGCGCTCGCACAGGCGCGCGAGGCGGTCCAGGTGCCAGGGGTCGAGGCCGGCGTCGGAGCCGAGCCCCAGGCCGACGCCATGCAGGCTGATCGGATAGTGCTCGCGGGCGGCGTCCAGCACCGCAAGGCTGGCGCCACCATCGGCAAAGAAGTTCTCGGCGTGGACCTCCAGGAAGCCCAGCGCCGGGCGGCGTTCGAGCAGCTCGGCGTAGTGCGGCTGGCGCCAGCCGATGCCGACGGCCGCGCCACTCAGCCTCACTTCTTCGCCTTGGCCTTGGCTTCGTCCTGGCTCAGGCCACCGGCGGCCTTGCAGCTGCCTTTGGCCACGAACTTCCACTCACCGGGGTCGTTGTCCTTGCTGGACTGGCCGGCGCAGGAGTGCGAGCCGCTGAGGTTGGCGCAGTCGTTCTGGCCGGCCTTGACGATGCCGAAGCACTTCTCCTTGGCATTCTTGTCCTGAGCTTGAGCTTGGGCGACGAGGCCCAAGGCCAAGGCAGCGGCGAGGGCGGAGGCAGCAACGTGGGGGGTCTTCATGAACAAAACTCCGAAAGGTGAGTGACAGGTTGACGACCCCTAGAGGGGCACTCGGGGGCCGCTAAGACGCAGTCGGCGGGGTTGGCCCATCCTTACACTGCGCGCACGATGACGACGCCCAGCTTTGCCGAACAGGTTCAGCACCTGCGCCCGATCTTGCTCAAGTTCGCGTTGCTGCAGCTGCGCAACGCCGCCTGGGCCGACGATGCAGTGTCCGAGACGGTGCTCGCCGCACTGGAGAAGCCCCAATCTTTCGCAGGGCAATCCCAGCTCAAGACCTGGCTCATCGGCATTCTCAAGCACAAGCTCGTCGACCAGATCCGCCGCAATTGCCGCGAGGTGACCACCGCCTCCAGTGACGATGCCGAGGACCTGGACGAACTGCTCTTCAAGGAAGACGGCCACTGGCGCGAAGCCCCGCAGGACTGGGGCCACCCCGAGCAGACGCTGCGCCAGAAGGACTTCATGCGCGTGCTGGAGGCCTGCGTGGAAAAGCTGCCGGGCCAGCAAGGCCGGCTCTTCATGATGCGCGAGTGGCTGGAGCTGGACACCGACGAAATCTGTAAGGAGTTGGCGATCTCGCCGACGAATCTTTGGGTCATGCTGCACCGCGCCCGCCTGCGCTTGCGAGACTGCTTGCAAACTGGCTGGTTTGACGCCCACCCCGCCACATGAAGCTCAAGGTCACCTGCAAAGTGGTCACGCACCTCCTTCTGCATGCCGAGGACAAGCCCTTGCCCTGGCTGGCGCGGCTGCGCATCCATCTGCATATGCGCATCTGTGCGACCTGCCCGCGCTTTGCGCGCCAGTTGGTGGTCATGCGCAACGCCTTTGCCGAACTGCGTCGCGCGCGGGACGACTAACGGCTTGTCAAGGCGCGCGGCCGAGAAATAGGCCCGGGATTGCGCCATTTCCTGCCGTGTGGCCAAGTGCGGCAGCGCAAAATCGTTCGACCTTCGACCTGAAACGGGCTGCCCCAGCCCGCTTGGACGCCGCATGCACGATCCTTCCGTTCCTCTGGAGTGGCCCCAGTCCGCCCAGCCGCCCATGGCCACTGGCTCTGCGGCGGACGCGACCTCGGCGGATCGACCCGGCTTTGTCTGGCCGTCGCCGCCCTACGCCGCCTACCCCCAGGCGCGCGCCCAGGTCGGGCCCGAGCCCTGCGAGCTGCTGGGCCTGAACAACGGCCGCACCCAGGGCCAGTTGCTGCGCTTCATCCCGGGCGAGCGGCAGATCGTGGTCAACGTGCCGCCCAGCCGCAACAACATGCCGCTGCGGCTCAGCCAGTTCCGCGCCTTGAAGCTGATGCGTGCCTTGGCCGTGCCGCCGCGCAGCCAGGAGGACGACAACGGCTTTGCCGTGGACCAGCGGCCGCGCACGCAGTTCAAGCTCGTCTTCCAAGGGGGCGACGAGCTCAAGGGCACCACCATCGGTTACCTGCACGACGAACTTGGCCTGTTCCTGTTTCCGCCCGTCAGCGAGTCCGACGACTCGGTGCGGCGCATCTTCTTCCCGCAGGAGGCGATTGCGCACTTCGAGGTGGGTGAGCCGCTCGGCAAGATGCTGCTCAAGGACAAGCTGGTCACCTCGGGCCAGATCGAAGCGGCCGCGGTGACGCAGGCCGAACTTCGCAATCGCCGCGTGGGCGACATCCTCGTCGAGCAGCAGGTCGTCACCGTGGACGAGCTGATGCGAGCCATCGAGCAGCAAGCCCGCATGCCCATGGTGCGCATCGGCGAGGCCTTGCTGGCACTGGAAATGGTCACCCCCGAGCAGTTGGATGTCGCGCTGGAGCAGCAACGCCATGACCGATCAGTGCCGCTGGGCGAGCTGCTGGTCCGCCAGGGTGTCATCACGCGCGCGGCCTTGCAGTCCACCTTGGCCCGCAAGATGGGCTACCCGGTGGTGGACGTCGAAAACTTCGCCGTCGAGCCCGATGCGGTGCGCAAGCTGCCCTATGCGGCGGCCAAGCGACTGGAGGTCTTGCCGCTCGCCATCCGTGACGGCCGACTCGTCGTCGCGATGGAAGACCCCACCCGGCGCGACGCGCTGGACGAGCTGGAGTTCATCACCCAGCTCAAGATCGTGCCCACGCTGACCAAGCTCGGCACCCTGGTCTTCTCGATCCCGCAAGCCTTTGAGCGCTACGGCAGCGACCCGACGGGTGGCAGCGCGGGCAGCGACTTCAACCTGCCGTCCTTCACGCCCGACTTCAAGCTCGACAGCATCGAGCTGCTCAACTCGCTGGAGCGCGAGCAAACCCCGAGCAAGGGCGACGAGCGCGAGGATGACGGCGCGGTCGAGCAGAGCGACAACTCCCTGGTTCGCTTGCTCAACTCGCTGATCATCGACGCGCACAGCCAGGGCGCTTCAGACATCCACATCGAGACCTCGCCGGGTAAGGAGAAGGTCCGCGTCCGCTTCCGCCGCGACGGCGTGCTGCATCAGCAGATGGAGCTGCCGCACACCTACCGCAACGCGCTGATTGCCCGCATCAAGATCATGTGCGACCTCGACATCTCCGAGCGCCGCAAGCCGCAAGACGGCAAGATCAACTTCGCCAAGTTCTCGCCCCAGCACAAGCTGGAGCTGCGTGTCGCCACCATCCCGACCAACAACGGGCTGGAGGACGTGGTCATGCGCCTCTTGGCCTCCAGCAAGCCCATCCCGCTGGAGAAGCTTGGCCTCACCGAAGCCAATCGCAAAGGCCTTGAAACCGCCGTGGCGCGGCCCTATGGCATGGTGCTGTGCGTGGGCCCCACCGGCTCGGGCAAGACCACCACGCTGCACTCCGCCCTCGCCCACATCAACACGCCCGAGCGCAAGATCTGGACCGCTGAAGACCCGGTCGAAATCACCCAGGCCGGCCTGCGCCAGGTGCAGGTGAATCCCAAGATCGAATGGACCTTTGCCAAGGCGCTGCGCTCCTTCCTGCGGGCCGACCCGGACGTCATCATGGTGGGCGAAATCCGCGACCGCGAGACCGCCGAGATCGCCGTCGAGGCTTCGCTGACCGGCCATTTGGTGCTCTCGACCCTGCACACCAACAGCGCCGCCGAGACCATCACCCGCCTGCTCGACATGGGCATGGACCCCTTCAACTTTGGCGACTCCCTGCTCGCCGTGCTGGCCCAGCGCCTGGTGCGCCGCTGCTGCAGCCAGTGCCAGACGCGCGGCCCGCTGGAGGGCCCTGAACTGGACGAGCTGCTGGCCGACTACCTGCATGTCTTCCCCAATGACGCGCGTCCCACTGAGGACGCCGTGCTCGCCGAATGGCGTGACGCGTATGCGCAAGACGGCAAGTTCGTCCGCTACCAAAGCACCGGCTGCGACGCCTGCGGCGGCACTGGCCACCGCGGCCGCGCCGGCCTGCACGAGCTGCTGCGCGTCACCCCCGGCATCCGTCGGCAGATCCAAACCGGCGCGCGGGCTGAAGAGATCCTCCACACCGCCTTGGGTGACGGCCTGCGCACCTTGCGCCAGGACGGCATCCTGAAGGTGCTGCAGGGCATCACGACCCTGGCAGAGGTGCGGGCCACCAGCAACGCCTAACGGCGCGCAACGCATAGACCGCCTCATGTCCACGACCCCCGAAGCCACCGCCAGCCCTGACGCCCCGCCCCGCGCCGCCAAGCTGCGGCTCGGCGACGTGCTGGTCGAGCAAAACGTCATCTCGGCCGCCCAGCTGACCCAGGCGCTGGAGCTGCAACGCGCCACGGGCAAGAAGCTCGGCCGCATCCTGATCGAGGCCAACCTCATCACAGAGGAGGCCTTGGCCCATGTGCTGGCGCGCCAGCTGCGCGCGCCCTTCGTCAACCTGCGCACCTTCCCGCTCAAGGCCGAACTGGTGCGCCTGCTGCCCGAGACGCCAGCCCGCCGCTTCAAGGCCGTCGTGCTGGAGGAGCGCAACGACACCCTGCTGGTCGCCATGGCCGACCCGCTGGACCTGTTCGGCTTTGACGAGATCGCCAAGCTGCTCAAGCGCCGCCTGGCCATGGCCGTGGTGGCCGAAAGCCAACTGGCCGCTGTCTTCGACAAACACTACCGCCGCAGCGACGAGATCAGCGGCCTGGCCAAGGCCCTGGAAAAGGACCTCGGCGACGCCGTGGACTTTGGCGCCCTGACGGCCAGCGTCGGCCAGGAAGGCGCGCCCGTCGTGCGCCTGCTGCAGTCGGTGTTCGAGGACGCGACCCGCGCCGGCGCTTCCGACGTGCACATCGAACCGCAGGAAGGTGAGCTGCAGATCCGCAACCGCGTCGATGGCCTGCTGCAGACCCTGATGACGGCCGACCTGCGGATCGCCCCCGCCCTGGCGCAGCGCCTCAAGCTGATGGCCGGCCTCGACATCTCCGAGAAGCGCCTGCCGCAGGACGGCCGCTTCTCGGTGCGCCTCTCAGACCGCACGCTCGACGTGCGCCTCTCGACCATGCCCAGCCAGTACGGCGAGTCGGTCGTCATGCGCCTCTTGGGCCAAGGCTCGGCGCTGCGCCGGCTGCATCAGCTTGGGCTGCCCGAAGACCTGCTGACCCGCTTCCGCGAGCTGCTGGGGCGTGACTCCGGGATGATCCTGGTCACCGGCCCCACCGGCTCGGGCAAGACCTCCACGCTCTACGCGGCGCTCGCGGAGCTGGACGCGCAGCAGACCAAGATCATCACGGTCGAAGACCCGGTCGAGTACCGCTTGCCCGGCCTCACCCAGGTGCAGGTCAACGAGAAGATCGAGCTCAGCTTCTCGCGCGTGCTGCGCGCCGCGTTGCGGCAGGACCCGGATGTCATCCTGGTGGGCGAAATGCGTGACGCCGAGACCGCCGAGATCGGCCTGCGCGCCGCCATCACCGGGCACCTGCTGCTGTCCACGCTGCACACCAAGGACACGCTGTCCACGCCCTTCCGGCTGCTCGACATGGGCGCCCCGCCCTTCATGGTGGCCACCTCGCTGCAGGCCGTGATGGCCCAGCGCTTGCTGCGCGCCGTCTGCCCGCACTGCGCCGAGCCGCATGAGGCTACGGCCCAGGAGCTGGCCTGGCTGCGCCAGGTGCGGGCCTTCAATGGCATCGACGAAGCCAACGCCACGCCGGTCGCCAGCGTCTCCGGCCGCGGCTGCGCCGAGTGCCACGGCACCGGCTACCACGGCCGTGTCGGCGTCTATGAGATGCTGGAAATCGACCCCGACATGGCCCTCGCCATCCAGCGCAATGACGCGGGCGCCTTCCTCACCCGGGCGCGCCAGTCGCTCAAAGGCAAGACCCTGGCCGACCGCAGCCTCGGCTTCGTGCTGCAGCACCGCACGACGCTCGCCGAGGCCATGCGCATCAGCGTGGATGCCGAGTGAACTACGCCTGGCGCGGCCGCAACAAGGCGGGTGAGCTGATCCAGGGCGTGGTGGACGCCCCGACGGTGGACGCCGTGGCCGCCCAGCTGATGGCCGGCGGCGTGATCCCCATCGCCATCGACGTGGCGGCCGAAGGCGCCACCCCCGGCGGCCAGCCCAATTGGCTCGAAGCCCTGACTGCGCGGCCCATCAAGATGGAAGACACCCTCGTCTTCACGCGCCAGCTCTACACCTTGCAAAAGGCCGGCGTGCCCATCCTGCGCGCGCTGGCCGGCCTGGAGGCCTCAACCCAGCACCCCACCGTCGTGAAGATGCTGCAGGACGTGCGCGCCAGCCTCGACCAGGGCCTCGACCTCGCCAGCGCCTTTGCGCGCCACCCGCAGGCCTTCAGCGCCTTTTATCTCGCCATGATCCAAGTGGGCGAGTTGACCGGCAAGCTGACCGAAGTGCTCAAGCGCCTGGCCCTGCACATCGAGTTCGAGCTGGACACCCGGGCCCGCGTCAAGTCCGCGCTGCGCTACCCCATCATGGTGGTTGTCGCCATGGGCATCGCGCTGGTCGTCATCAACCTCTTCGTGCTGCCCAAGTTCGCTGACATCTTTGCCCACTTCAAGGCCGATCTGCCCTTGATGACGCGCATCCTGCTCGGTTTTTCGGGCTGGACGGTGCGCTGGTGGCCGCTGCTGCTGGGCGGGTTGATTGCCCTCGGGATCGCGCTCAAGCAGTGGCTCGCCACCGAGCACGGCCGCTACGTCTGGGACCGCCTCAAGCTGCGCCTACCGGTGGCTGGCCCCATCGTCTTCAAGGCCACGCTGGCGCGCTTTGCGCGCAGCTTCTCGCTCGCGTCCAGCTCGGGCGTACCGCTCTCGCAGGGCATGACCGTGGTGGCCCAGACCGTGGACAACGCCTACATGGCCGCGCGGGTCGAGCAGATGCGCGACGGCGTCGAGCGCGGCGAGAGCATCTCGCGCTGTGCCACCGCGTCGGGGGTCTTCACGCCCGTCGTGTTGCAGATGATTGCCGTGGGTGAAGAGACTGGCGAGCTGGACAATCTGTTGGTCGAGATCGCCGAGATGTACGAGCGCGAAACCGACTACGCCATCAAGGGGCTCTCAGCCGCTATCGAGCCCATCCTGCTGACCCTGATCGGCGGCCTGGTACTCGTGTTGGCATTGGGGGTATTCATGCCCATGTGGGATCTCGGCCAGGCTGCCATGAAGCGCTGAGGGCGGCAGAGGGTGTGCGGTGTTTCACGCTTGCCGGCGGCCCTGGTCGCCACGGCGTAGCAAGCGCCGCAAAGCGAGAAGCATTTGGCTTCTCAAGCCCTGGGGGCTCGCTGATAGTCCACCTCAACGCAACGTTGACCTGTCCCTCCTGCAGGTCCCCAAGAAAGGCTGAAGACATGAAGAAGCAAGAGTCCGGTTTCACCCTGATCGAACTGGTGATGGTCATCGTCATCCTGGGCGTGCTGTCGGCCGTGGCGCTGCCCAAGTTCATCGCCGTCGATGACAACGCCAAGCAAGCGGCGGTCGACGGCGTGGCCGGCTCCTTGAGCTCGGCGTCCGCCATCAACTACGCCGCCCGCAAAGCCGGCAGTTCGGGCACAGTGGCCATCACCAATTGCCAAGACGTGGCCAACGCCCTGCAGAGCGGCGCCCTGCCGTCTGGTTACACCATCACCTCACTGGCTGTCCCGGCGGGCACGACGATCACCACCTGCACCTTGACGGCCAACAGCAAGACCGCCAACTTCACGGCCACCGGCATCCTGTGACTTGAAGCCCCACGCACGGGACCAGGGCTTCACGCTCGTCGAGCTGGTTCTCGTCATCCTCGTCACGGCCGCGCTGGCCGTTACTGCCCTGCCCAAGATCGTCGATCTTGGGCTTTGGCGTTTGAGGGCCTTTGGCGACGACATGCAGGCCCAGCACCAGGCCATGCTGCGCTTGGCGCTGCAGCAGAGGCGGCCCATCGTGGCCACGATCACCGGCAGCAGCGTGACCTACACCGACGGCGCGACGGTGCTCCAGACCCTCAACTGCCCCGCTACCGAGAGCCCCTGCATCGCCGAAGGCGGCAGCCGCACCGTCACCTTCAACGCGGCCAACAGTGGCGGCACCAGCACCAGCACCGGTGCTGCGATGACGGTCACCATCTCCTCAGGCAGCTACAGCCAGGCCTACCAGATCGAGCATGAGACGGGGCTGATTTACGCCCTTCCTTGACGCCCCCATGCACGGCCGCGCCTTTAAGCTGTCCGCCATGCTGCGCAAGCACCACGGCCTCACGCTCATCGAACTGCTGATGTTCATCACGGTGGTGGGCATCGCGCTGTCGGCCATGCTGTCGGTCTTCGTGCAAGCGACGCAGGCCAGCAGCGACCCGATGATTCGCAGGCAGCAGCTGGCCATTGCCGAATCCCTGCTGCGCGAGGTGCAGCTGATGCCTTTCACCTACTGCGACCCCGACGACGCCAACGCCACGACCGCCGCTTCGTCGGGGGGCTGCGCCAGTCTGGCCGAAGGCTCCGGCCCCGAGGGCGGCGAAACCCGCTATGGCCCCAGCAGCCGTTTCGACAACGTGAACGACTACGCCGGCTTCAGCATGAGCGGCATCCGCGACGTGGCCAACCAGGCCGTCTCGGGTCTGTCAGGCTACAGCGCCAGCGTGGCCGTGGCGGCCACGGCACTCGACACCGTGGCCGCCGCTGACGCGCTCAAAGTCACGGTCACCGTCACCGCCCCCGACGCCAGCACGCTCAGCCTGCAGGGGTGGCGGACTCGCTATGCGCCCAATGCGATCGACTGAGATGCGCGCCGGGCAAGCGGGCTTCACGCTGATCGAGGCGGTGATGGTCATCACCCTCACAGCGGTCATCTTTGGCGTGGTGTCCATGTTCATCGCCCCGGCCACCACGGCCTACTTCGCCAGCAGCGCGCGCGCCCAGCTCAGCGACCAGGCCGACACCGCGCTGCGCCGTATCGCGCGCGACCTGGCGCGTGCCCTGCCCAACAGCGCGCGGGTCTCCGGCACGGGCCTGAGCGTCGAGCTCATCCCCGTGACCAGCGCGGCACGCTATGCCGTCGAGTCGGGCGACCCGCTGCAGTTCGGCGCCAGCGACACCGGCTTCGACATCGTGGGCCCGGGCCTGCGCCTGGCCACTGCCAGCCAAAAGCTGGCTTGGTACAACCTGGGGGCGGGTGTCGCTGATGCAGATGCCTACCAAGGCACCAATGTGCGCACCGCCACCACGGGCGCGGGCGTCGCCACGCACGTGAACTTCAGCGGCGGTGGACTGGCCGTCCCGCTCAACGCCTCGCCCTATCGCGTCTACGCGATCGAGCAGCCGGTCAGCTACCGCTGCGACCTCAGTGCCGGCACCCTCACGCGGTACACCGGCTATGGCTTCAACAGCAGCCAGGCCGAGCCGCCCAGCGGCGGCAGCAGCGCCATCCTGGCCCGCAAGGTCTCGGCCTGCGCGTTCAGCTATGACCCGGCTGCCGTGGGCGGCCGGCACGGGCTGGTCAATCTGCAACTCACCCTCACCAGCCAGGGCGAGTCGGTCGCGCTCTACCAGGCGGTTCATGTGGACAACCTGCCATGACTACGCGACCGGCGGGCTTCACGATGATGTCCATGCTCTTCCTGCTGGTGGTGCTGGCGGCGCTGGGCGCCACGCTGGCGTCGCTGAGCCAGCGCCAGCAACTGGGTTCGGCCGGCGAGCTGGCCGCCGCCAAGGCCTACCAGGCCGCAATGGCCGGGCTGGAGTGGCGCAGCTTCCAGGTCCTGCCCGGCGGCTCACAGCCGGCCTGCTTTGCCACCAAGAGCTTCACCTTGCCCGACCAGCTCAGCGACTTCAGCGTCACCGTCGCCTGCACCCGCACGCCCTCCAGTGGCACGGCCACCGATGGCGACCAGGCACTGGTGTTCTACGAAATCGTGGCCACGGCCTGCAACATCAGCGCAGGCGGCAGTTGCCCCAACAGCGCCACGCGCGAGCCGGCCTATGCCGAGCGGCAGTTGACCCGGGTGGTGAGCAAATGATGCGTTGGCTCATTTGGCTGAACTGCTTGCTTTGCCTGCTGGCACCCGGCTGGGCCGTGGCGGCCACCTACACCTTCCCCACCTCGATGCCCGGCACCTGCTCGGGCAGTGGCGGCACCTACAACTGCACCTCGCTCAACCTGTCCAGCGGCGACATCATCGTGATTGCGGGCACCAAGCCCGCCACCATCAACATTGCCGGCAACCCCAGCCTCACGGGCGTCAAGATCAACACGGCGGGCGCGGCGGCGGACCTGACCCTGGTCATCTCGGGCGACGTGAACTGGGGCACGGGCACCGACATCGTCGGCAATGTGCGGGTGACCAACAACTTCAATCTCAGCAACGGCGCCAAGATCACCGGCGACGCGCAGTCCACGTCCCAGTCGGTCAGCCTCGGGGCCTCCGTGCTGATCACGGGCAAGCTCACGGCCGCCAATGGCATCAACTTCAATGGCAATGCCCAGGTGACGTCCTGCGTCCGCGCGTCCAGCGGCAACATCTCGCTGGCCTCGGGGGCCAAGGCGGGCAGCATCTGCTGCGGCAGCATGGGCAGTTGCACGAACAGCTGCCTCATCAACAACAGCGGCCTGGCGGCGCCGGGCCTGTGCACGGCCACACCGGCGATTGCCAGCTTCGGCATCGCCGGCACGGGCGCCGCGTCCACCTGCAGCCCGCAGACCCTGACCCTCACCGCCAAGGACAGCGGCGGCGCCACGCTGACCGGCTACACCGGCACGGTCAACCTCTCCACCTCCAGCGGCAGGGGCGACTGGTCGGCAGGCTCGGGCCCTGCACCTGCCGGCACGCTGACGGCCGGCGCCACCAACAGCGGACTGGCCAGCTACACCTTCTCGGCGGGTGATGCCGGCGTGGTGAAGCTGCGTCTGTCGCACTCGCTGGCGCAAACCCTGACCGTGACCGTGGTGGACAGCGCCGTTGCCGCGTCCAGCACCACGTCCAGCAGCATCGCCTACAGCAACAACGCCTTCGTCTTCGCCGAGGACCTGAGCAACAAGATCAGCGGCACCAACGTGGCCGTGGCCGGCCGTGCCCACGACCTGCAGGTCTCGCTGATCAAGCGCGACCCCAGCACCGGCAGCTGCGGCGTGGCCACCGACTTCAGCGGCAGTCGCAACCTCAAGTTCTGGCGCAGCGACGTGAGCTCGACGTGGACGGCGCCCAGCGTGGTCAGCCCGGCGCTGAGCGTGCCGGCCGCGCGCCCGGGCAGCAACAACCTGACGCTCAGCTTCACGAGCGGTGTCGCCAGCTTCAACCTCGCCACCACCGATGTCGGCCGCTATGCGCTCAACCTCGACGACGACTCCGGCACCTATGCCAGCGGCACCATCAGCGGCAGTTTGAGTGACCTCACCGTGCGACCCTTGGCCATTGGCGTGAGTGGGCTGAGCCTCGGTGGCGTGGCCAATCCGGCCGGCAGCGCGGCCACCGACAGCGTGTTTGGCAAAGCCGGCGCGGCCTTCGGCGCCACCGTGGCGGCCTACCGCTGGAGCGCGGCCGCCGACGCCAACGACGACGGCGTGCTCGACGCCACGGCCACCTTCGCGCAACTCAGCGGCGGCGGCCTGGCAGCCGGCTTCAATGCCACGGTCACGCTCAGCCCGGCAGCTGCCAGTCAGACCCCGGCCGGCGGCACCCTGGGCAGCCTCAGCAACAGCAGCATCAGTGGCTTCAGCGGCGGCAGCGTCGCCGTCAGCAGCCTGACCTACAGCGAGGTCGGCAGTTTCCAGTTCGCGACGAGCAGTGTGGTCAGCAACTACCTTGGCAGCAGCGGCGTCAACATCGACGCCGCCGTCTTCAGCGCGGCCGGCGCGCAGCAGACGCGCGTGGGCCGCTTCGTGCCGGCCGGCTTTGCGCTCAGCAGCCCGGTCATCACCCACCGCAGCAGTCAGGCCTGCAGCCCGGCCTCTGCGTTTACCTACCTGGGAGAGACCTTCCAGCTCGGTTTCACGCTCACGGCGCAAAACACGGCCGGTGCCACCACCACCAACTACACCGGCGCTTTTGCCAAGCTCGACCTCAGCAGCCCGAGCAGCTTGCGCCCAGCCGGCATTGGCGGGAGCACGCCCTTCAAGACCGGCGGCCGGCTGCAAACGGGCACCAGCAGCGGCAGTTGGGCCAATGGCGTGGCCACAGGCGCGACGCTGACGGCCCTGGCGACCAAAAGCAGCACCACACCCGACGGACCGTTCGACACCGCCCAGTTCGGCATTTCGGCGCTGGACAGTGACGGCGTGGGCATGCTGTCGCTGAATCTCGACACCGACAGCCCCGCAGACAGCGCAGACGTCACATTGGTCGGGACAATTTCGCTGCGGCACGGGAGACTGCGCCTCCAGAATGCGCTAGGCGCCGCCAATCGGGCGCTCCGCCTCCCCCTCACGGCCCAATACTGGAACGGCAGCGCCTTTGTCACCAACACCTTGGACTCCTGCACCCGCGTCAGCAGCAGCAACCTCAGCGCGGGCAATCTGCGCAAGCAACTGCTCGCGGCGGACATCGTGATGTCGCCCGCCAGCGTCACCGTCAGCGGCAGCAGCCCGAGCTATCTCACGCTCGCTGCGCCAGGCGCCGGCCGCGTGGGCAGCGTCGACATCGCCCTGGCGCTGGGCAGCGCCAGCACGGATGCCTCCTGCCTGGCCAGCAGTTGGGCCAGCAAGACCACCACCGCCAGCAGCGGCGCCAACCTCTCCGGCCTGCGCCACACCTGGTGCGGCAGCAGCAGCCTGAGCGACCCGAGTGCGCGCGCCACCTGGGGCCTCTACCGCGGCAGCGACGGCGTGGTCTTCCAGCGGGAGAACTATTGATGCGCTGGCCGCTGAAGAAGCGCAGCACCCAGCGCCTGTGCTTTGCCCAGGCCGGGGAGCAGGTTGCCTATGTGCTGACGGACGCAGCGCCCACCAGCAGCCACCGGCCGCGCGTGCTGCGCTGGGGCCAACTGGCCGGCAGCGCCCCGGCGGCCGGCGAGGTGATCGGCCTGCTGGGCACCGAGGCCTACCAGGTGCTCAAGGTCGACACGCCCAATGTGCCAGCCGACGAGCTCAAAGCCGCCACGCGCTGGCAGTTCAAGGACGTGATGCCGAGCACCGAGGGCGACGACTTCACGCTCGACGTCATGCACGTGGGCGGCGACGTGGAGCGCCCGCACCGCGAGCTCTTCGTCATCACCGCACCCAACCGCGCCATCCGCGCGCTGACCGGCGTCCTCGCGCCCTTCAAGGCCGAGACCCACATCGTCGACATCCGGGAAACCGCGCTGCGCAACCTGCTCAACCAGCAGATGCGCCGCGACCAGATCGCCCAGCGCGCCTGCGCGGCCGTGCTGGTGGGCCACGGGCAGGACCTGCTCGTCGTCTGCGCCAACGACGAGCTGCACTACACCCGCCGCCTGGAAGCCGACCCGAAGTTGCTGGAGCTCGCGCGCGGTGGCGGCACAGGCACGACGGCGGCCATGCCGCTGGGCTTTGAATACCAACCCGGCGGCGACTTTGAGATCAATGAGGCCGAGTCGCCCTTCATCGTCGAGCTGCAGCGCAGCTTCGACGTCTGGGACCGCTCCTGGCCGCAGCTGCCGCTGGCCCGGCTCTATGTGCTGGCCGAAGAAGGCAGCGAAGACATTGCCGGCCTGGTGCAGCGTGAGCTGGGCGTGCAGGCCTTTGCGCTGGACCCCTTGGCCGGCTTTGCCGGCACGCCGCCAGCCCCCGAAGGCAGCCTGCCGCGTGCGGCCCTGCTGCCCCTGCTGGGCGCTGCGCTGCGCGTGGACGAGAGGAAGGCCTGAGACGCTGATGGCCCAACAGATCAACCTCCTCGCGCCGATTCTGCTGACGCCGAAGCGCTATTTCTCGGCCACCACCCTGGTGCAGGCCACGGCCGTGCTGCTGGTGGCGGCCGTGGCCATGGCCAGCTATGTGCAATGGGCTGACCAGCGTGCCGCGCGTGCCCATGTCGAGCAGCTCGCCCAGCTCGACCAAGAGCGTCAGGCCCTGGCCGTGGCCGTGGCCAGCCAGCCCGCGCCGGCGGACGAAGCCGTGCTGGCCCAGCAGCTCAAGGCCCTGCAAAAGCGCAATGCCGACCAGGAACTGGTGCTGCGCGCGCTGGCTGGCCTTGGCAATGGCGAGTTCAAGCACTCCGAACTGCTCTCACTGCTGAGCCGCACGGTGCCCGAGGGCACCTGGCTGTCTGAGGTGAGCTGGCACGCCGGGCGGCTGGAGCTCAAGGGCGGCACGGTGGACACCAAGACCCTGCGGCCCTGGTGGGCGCGCCTGACGACGCACCCCTTGCTGGCCAACCAGACCCTGCAGAGCCTGCGGGTGGAGCACATCAATGCACCCGAGGCTGACACGGCCAAGCGCCTGCTGCAAGGCGGCGCCGCCGAACGCGGGCCCTTGGTCAGCGGCGCCCTGGCCGAGACCCTGCGCAACGCGCGCCAGCCGGTGTGGTTGTTCGAGGCGGTCAGCGGCCCGCAGCAGGCCGCCAGCAGCGCGGCTTCGGGAGCTGCACCTTGAATGCAATGACCGACCGCAGCGCCGAGCGCCCCCTGCCCGCCTGGCGCGCCCGGTGGGAGCGCCAGAAGCGCCGCATCGACGCCATGAGCCTGCGCGAG
>CALMQC010000095.1 GCA_937871895.1 uncultured Roseateles sp.
CACCGCGCCCGGGCAGCCCGCGCCGCACCGAGCTGGAGCTGCAACTCGACATCGCCGACGCCGGCCGCCTGCTGGCCCGCCTGGGCCAGCCCGCCACGCTGCGCGGCGGCAAGGGCAGCATGAGCGGCCACATCAACTGGGACGGCTCGCCCCTGGCCTTCAACTACCCCAGCCTCGGCGGCGAGCTCAAGCTGCAGCTCGACTCGGGCACCTTCCTGAAGGCCGAGCCCGGCGTCGCGCGCCTGCTCGGCGTGCTGAGCCTGCAGTCCCTGCCGCGCCGCCTGTTGCTGGACTTCCGGGACGTGTTTGCCGACGGCTTCGTGTTCGATGGCGTCACCGCCGACGTGCACCTGGCCAATGGCGTGGCCCGCAGCGACAACATCCGCATCCGGGGCGTGCAGGCGGCCGTGCTGGTGGACGGCAGCAGCGACCTGGCGGCCGAAACCCAGGTGCTGCGCGTCGTCGTCGTGCCCGAGATCAATGCCGGTGGCGCCTCGCTGGCCTATGCCGCCATCAACCCCGCCGTGGCGCTGACCACCTTCCTGGCCCAGCTCGTCTTCAGCCGCCCCATGGCGGCCGCCAACACGCGCGAGTTCCACATCACCGGGACGTGGAGCGAGCCCAAGGTCGAGCGCGTCGAGCGCATTCCCGAGGCGGTCCGCGAAGCTGCGCGCGCTGCCTCGGCCCCCCCCACGCCTTCAACACCCGCCTCCGCCCCATGAAAGTTGCCGCCCTCCAGATGGTCTCCGGCCCCGACGTGGCCGCCAACCTCGCGACTGCCCGCCGCCTGCTGGAGCAAGCCGCCGCGCAAGGCGCCCGCCTTGCCGCGCTGCCCGAGTATTTCTGCCTGATCGGCCAGCATGACCGCGACAAGCTCGCGATTGCGGAAAGCCTGGGCGACGGCCCCATGCAGACCATGCTCGCCACGGCGGCGCGCGAGCTGGGCCTCTACGTCGTCGGCGGCACGCTGCCCTTGAAGGCCGAGACGCCGGACCGCGTCCGCAACAGCACCCTGGTCTTCGACCCGCAAGGGCAGCGCATTGCGCGCTACGACAAGATCCACCTCTTCGCCTTCGACAACGGCCGCGAGAGCTACGACGAGGGCCGCGTGCTGGAGGCCGGCAGCGAGCCCGCGAGCTTCGAGGTCGATGGACTGCGCGTGGGCCTGTCGGTCTGCTACGACCTGCGCTTCCCCGAGCTGTTCCGCCGTTATGCGCCGGTTGATTTGCTGCTGGTGCCCGCCGCCTTCACCCACACCACCGGCCAGGCGCACTGGGAGCTGCTGCTGCGCGCCCGCGCCGTCGAGAACCAGTGCTATGTGCTCGCGCCCGCCCAGGGCGGCACCCACCCCAATGGCCGCCGCACCTTTGGGCACACGGAGCTGATCGACCCCTGGGGCCAGGTGCTGGCCGTGCAGGCGGAAGGCGAGGGCGTGGTGATCGGCGAGGTGGACCCGGCGCGCGTCGCCCAGGTGCGCGAGCAGCTGCCGGCGCTGAAGCACCGCAAGCTCTGACGGAGCTTCAGCGCGTGGCGCCGTAGCGCGCCAGGATCTCGCGCAGCGCCGCGCTGCCGCGCAGCTGGTTGATGCCGGCCAGCACGCGCGTGGCGTCCAGCTTCGAGGTCTTGGGCACGGCGCAGTGGTAGTGGGACTTCTCGATCACCAGCTGCCAGGGGGCCAGCCCGGCGTCACCCCAGGTACGCAGATGCCAGTCCAGGCTCTGGCGGCTGACGGCCGCGTAGTCGCTGCGGTGCACGGCCAGCTTGCGCAGCACGGCGGCCATGTCGAGGGCGTCCTCGCGCTGCGCCTGCTGGGCCGCAAACAGTGGCTCCAGGCTGGGGTAGCTGAAGCCGCGCACCGTGCCGACCCGGTCACCCGGCCGCAGCGCTTTGAGCGTACTCAGGCGCGGCGCATTGCGATGGCCCACCAGCACATCCGAGGTCTCGAACAGCGGCTCGCTCCAGTGGTAGCGCTCGGGGTGAGGTGTCCAGCTGGGGCTGAAGTGGCAGCGCAGGTCGAACGCGCCCTCGGCCATGGCGTCATCGAGACGCAGTTGCGGCACCTCCACCTGCACCACCCGCAGGCCCACGCGCCGGGCGGCGGCGGTGACCACATCGAAGGTGATGCCGCGCACCAGTTGGTTCTGCTTCAGCTCGCCAAAGGGCAGGGTCCAGGTGCCGGACACGGCCACGCGCAAAGGCGGTGTCGGCGGGGCGGGTGGAGCCGGCGGGGAATGTGGCGGTGTTGGTGCGGCCGCGCCGCACAGGCAGTAAAGGCAAAGCGCGAGGGCCAGGAGCCAGCGCGGCATGCGGTGGCCTCGCCGGGTCAGGGCCGCAGCGCGACCACGTCGCGCAGCATGGTCTGGATGCTGGCGTGCAGCGCGCGCTCGGTGGCGATGCGCTGGCGCTCGGGGAGCGACAGGAGGGCATCGCCCAGGTCGGCGTTCTGCTCGGTGCGCACCACGCGCTCGTAGAGGATGCGGTTGTTGGCGTTGCGGTCCAGCAGGCGGTAACGCACGGCAGTGCGCACGGTGACTTCCAGCGCCACCAGCGGCTGCTCCAACTCCAGCAGCTCGGCGGCCAGCTCAAAGCGGGCTGGCGGCTCGGGCCGGCGGGCGTGCAGCTCGGCCGCTTGGAGCGACTCCTCCAGCGCCACGCGCAGCGCCTGGTTGCTGAGCTTGCTGCCCCACCAGCGCCCGGTCTCGGCGCCACCCTTCGGAGGCGCGGTGACGATCTGCTGACGCAGCGCCTCGGGCACGAAGTTGCGCATCTGCAGCGCCTCGGCCGGCGCGAGCGCGGCCGGCCCCGGCAGTACCGGCGTGCCGCAGGACTGCAAGCCGGCGGCCAGCAGGGTCAGCAGTGCGGCGCGCAGGGCGAGAACCGGACGGAATTCCATGCCCTGGATGCTAGGCGCCGGGCGGCGGGCCATCGACTCAAATAGCCGTGCGCAAACGGCCCATTCCTCGCATCCATCTTGGGCGCAGAATTCAAGCCATGCGTATGCAGTTGGGTGGGCAATGGCATTGACCAGGGGTTGGCTGGCGCTGGGGCGGCTCGGCGTGCTGGGCCTGGCCCTGCTGGCCGATCTGGCCGGCGCCGCCTGTTCGCGGCCCATCTCGGTGCCCATGGCCCCCACGGGCCTGAGCGTCTACTTCCAGGGCGAGCAGGCCCTGGGCATCTACCCAAGCTTGCTGCGCGACCTGAGCGCGCGCCTGCCCTGCGACTTCCGGATGCGTCAGGTGCCCCGGGCCCGGCAGCAGATGCTCTTCGAATCGGGGCAGCTGGACCTCTTCATCCCGGCCACCGAGGTCCCGGCCCGCGCCGAGTTCGGAGAGTTCGTCCCGCTGGTGCAGGCCCGCATCGCCTTGGTCGCGCTGGGCGACGGGCGGGCCCTGCCGGGCTCGGTGCCCGAGCTGTTGGCTGCCTCGGACCTGCGTGTGGCCGTGGTGCGCAGCTACTCCTATGGGCCGGCCTATGACGCCTTGATCACGACGCTGCGCGAGCGCCGCCGCCTGCTGGAGGAGACCGACCCGGCCAGCGTGGCGCGGGCCTTGCAGATGGGTTTGGCACAGGTCTCGTTGATCCACCCGCTCACCCTGTTGGGCGTCATGGTCACCGAGCCCGCGCTGGCCCCGCTGCTGCGCGAGGTGCACACCGGCACCTTGCCGGAGTTCGGCTGGACGACCAGCGGTGCCTACCTGTCCACCCGGTCTCTCGGCGAGTCCGACCGGCGTTTGTTGAAGCAGGCGCTGGTGGAGGCGGCACGCAGCCAGGCCGTGTGGCGCCAGGTCACCCAGATCGCCTCCATCGCC
>CALMQC010000096.1 GCA_937871895.1 uncultured Roseateles sp.
ACGATGTCCTTGCCCAGGCCCATGGTCAGCAGCGAGGCCGCATCGGCATAAACCTGCGAGCCCAGGATCTCAGACAGTTTGATGGTCTGGCGCCGCGCATTGGGCAGTTCCAGCGCCATGAAGTTCTTGCCCGGGATGGTCTCGACCACGCGGATGGAGACGAGGCTCAAAGAGCGCGCCAGGTCCTTCGCCAGGTTGACGATCTGCGAGCCCTTGACGCCGGTGGCCGGCTCGATCTCGTAGCGCGTGATGACCGGGCCGGGGTAGGCAGCCACGACGTGCACCTCGACGCCAAAGTCGCGCAGCTTTTTCTCGATCAAGCGGCTGGTCATCTCCAGCGACTCGGGCGTCACGGTCTCTTGCCGCCCGGGGGCAGCGTCGAGCAAATCGACCTGGGGCAGCTTGGCATCGCCAGCTTCGACAAACAGCGTCGCCTGACGCTCCTTGGCCACGCGGGTGGACTGCGGCACCTCGATGACGGGTGTCTCGATCACTAAGGGCGCGTGCTCGATCTCGGCCTCACGCTCGATCTGGCGCTCGACCTCGACGACCTGCTCGCGCTCCAGCGCCGCCTGCTCGCCCGCACGCTGGTCGGCACGCAGTTCGCGGCGCTCCTGGCGCCGCTCGCGCAGCCCTTCGATGCGCTCACCCAAGCGCTCGGCCACATGCCCCCAGCTGAAGCGAAAGGCCAGGGCCAGTCCCGCCAGCAGCAAGACGATCCAAAGCACACCTGAGCCCGCGAAGCCCAGCCACTTCATGCCCAGCGGCCCGAGGGTGTAACCCAGCACGCCGCCGGCATGTCCGGGCAGGCGCGCTTCCAGCGCATAGAGCCGGCTCCACTCCAGCGCGCAGCTGGCCACGATCAGGACCATCAGGCCAAGGCCCACGCGCCAGGCGCCGCCAGCGCTGACCGACTCGCCCCGTAGCAACCGCGCCAGACGCGACAGCCAGGCCCGCAGGCCCACCAGCGGCAGCCACCAGGCCGAGAAGCCCAAAGCGAAAAGCAGCCCGTCAGACAGCCAAGCCCCGAAGGCGCCGAGCCGGTTCGTTGGGGGCGCCCCGTCGCCGCTGACGGTGAAGGCGGCATCGCGCAGGCTGTGCGAAGCCAGGGCCACGACGACGGCCAGCCAGACCAAGGCCCACAGCCCCAGCCACAGCGGGGCACGCAACATCTGCTTGGGCGCCGGCTCGGTGGCCTGGGCCGCACGACGGGTGCCACGCCGCGCACCTGCATCACGCTGCAGGGCCGGCGCATCGCCGTCGCCGCCGATCAAGGATCCTGGAAAACTCATGCCCCGATTCTCACCGAGGCCTCAGTACGCGGGATCAGTTGTGCCCCAGTCGTTCCTTGATGACGACCGAGCCGTTCTCCAGCGTCTCGATGACGCCGCGCTCTTCGAGGTCCTTCATCACGCGGCTGACCATCTCACGCGAAGCGCCGACCACCTTGGCCATGTCCTGGCGCGAGACCTTGCCACGGATCAGCTTGATGCCCTTTTCGTCTTCGGCCATATCGAGCAGCGCACGCGCCACACGGCCATAGACGTCGAGCAGGGCCAGCGACTCGATCTGACGGTCGGCATTGCGCAGACGCAGCACCAAGCCGCGCAGGATGCCGTAGGCCAGACTGCTGCTCTCGGGCAAGCAGCGGGCAAACTCGGCGCGACCCAGCACCAGCATGTCGGTCTGCACCTCGGCCCGCACCGTGGCCGAGTGAGGTTCGTTGTCGATCAGGCTCATCTCACCGACGTAGTCGCCGGACTGCAGCACGGCCAGGATGACCTCGCGGCCGCGGCTGTCGGCAGTCAAAACACGGGCCCGGCCATTGAGCAGGATGAAAAGCGCATTGGACTTGGTGCCTTGCTCGACCACCAGCTCGCCGCGCTTGAAACGGCGCTTGACAACACTATCTGCAATCGACTGGGCCTGGTCGGTCGTCAACATCGAAAACAACGGGACGCGACGGATCAGGTCCAGATTCGAAATCATCGCCATGCGAACTCTCCAGGTTTCTTGTCTGCCGAGAGCGGGTCCAAAAGCCCGCTGCCTAGAATGCCGCGCTATTGTGCCCAGCTTGAGCACACCGCCCATAGGGTATTGGCCGGGTTTTTGCAAGATCCCCACGCCCGCCACTTTGAGACATCCAGCATGACCTCCCCCACCCAGCATCACGGTTTGATCATTCTTGGCTCTGGCCCTGCCGGCTACACAGCCGCGATCTACGCGGCCCGCGCCAATCTCAAGCCCACCTTGATCACCGGGATGGCCCAGGGCGGCCAGCTGATGACGACGACCGAAGTCGACAACTGGCCGGCCGACGTGATGGGCGTGCAAGGCCCAGAACTGATGCAGCGCTTCCTGGAGCATGCCGAGCGCTTCAACACCCAGATCGTGTTCGACCACATCAATGCGGTCGATTTCTCGAAGCGCCCGTTCACCCTCAAGGGCGACTCGGGCACCTATACCTGTGACGCCTTGATCATCGCCACGGGCGCCTCGGCCAAGTACCTGGGCCTGGACTCGGAGACCGCCTTCATGGGCCGCGGCGTCAGCGCCTGCGCCACCTGTGACGGCTTCTTCTACCGCGACCAAGAGGTCTGCGTGGTCGGCGGCGGCAACACGGCCGTCGAAGAGGCGCTTTATCTGTCCAACATCGCCAAGCGCGTGCACGTCATCCACCGCCGCGACAAGTTCCGCGCCGAGCCGATCTTGAT
The DNA here is from genome assembly GCA_937871895.1 of uncultured Roseateles sp. GTDB lineage: Bacteria > Pseudomonadota > Gammaproteobacteria > Burkholderiales > Burkholderiaceae_C > Pelomonas. The sequence goes on from CALMQC010000096.1 coordinate 2,715, forward strand.
CGACAAGCTGATGGCCAAGGCCGCCGAAGGCAAGGTCGTGCTGCACCTGTGGCACCAGCTTGACGAGGTGCTGGGCGACGCCTCCGGCGTGACCGGCGTGCGCGTCAAGCACACCCAGACCGGCGCCACGACAGACGTGCCGCTGCACGGCTGCTTCATCGCCATCGGCCACTCGCCCAACACCGAGATCTTCCAGGGCCACCTGACGCTGAAGGATGGCTACATCGTCACCCGCAGCGGCCTGGAAGGCTTTGCAACCATGACGAGCGTTCCGGGCGTCTTCGCGGCAGGTGATGTGCAGGACCACGTCTACCGCCAGGCCATCACCAGCGCTGGCACTGGGTGCATGGCGGCCCTGGATGCCCAGCGCTTCCTGGAGCAGGAACACGGCTGATCGACAGCTCAGGGGTTTCACGGCTATACTCGCGGGCTTGCCTGCCGAATGGACCGCCGCTTTTAAATTCTGAAGCGCTAGCAGGCATACGCGGTCAAAGGGTTGCCGCCCCATGAATGGGGCGAACAACTGGTCAGTCGTCAAACCGGAGAAGCGTCATGGCACGCGTCTGTCAAGTCACGGGCAAGAAGCCCATGGTTGGGAACAATGTCTCCCACGCCAACAACAAAACCAAGCGTCGTTTCCTGCCCAATCTGCAGTACCGCCGCTTCTGGCTGGAGAGCGAAAACCGCTTCATCCGCCTGCGTATCAGCAACGCCGCTCTGCGTTTGATCGACAAGGTCGGCATCGAGCAAGTTGTGGCCGATCTGCGCGCCAAGGGCGAGCTTTAATTCTCTGAAGGAGCAAGACCATGGCATCCAAAGGCGGCCGCGAAAAGATCAAGCTGGAGTCCTCTGCAGGCACCGGCCACTTCTACACCACGAACAAGAACAAGAAGACCACGCCCGAAAAGCTGGAATTCATGAAGTTCGACCCCAAGGCACGCAAGCACGTGCTCTACAAGGAAGTGAAGCTGAAGTGATCGCTAGGTAGCCGTCCGGCTACCAGGCTTCCACAGCACAAAGCCCGCCGCGCGCTGCGCCCGGCGGGCTTTTTC
>CALMQC010000097.1 GCA_937871895.1 uncultured Roseateles sp.
GGGCGCTTTACTTGGCGCTGTGCTCGGCGCTTGCACGGCCGCGCGCTGCCAGCGGTCCAGCAGGCGCCGCTGCGCTGCCATGCGCCACTCCTGGAAGCCCTCGTAGCCGCCCAGATGCCAGCCCTGCAGCCAGGGGCCCGGGTGCTGGGGCGCGGTGGCGGTGTCGTCCAAAGGCACGAGGTCGCAAGGCGCCGTCAGCCGCACGCGATGGCGCTCGGCCTCCAGGCCCTCGGGCGCACCCCAAGCCGTCAGCACGCTGCGCGCGCGGTGCAGGTTGATGCGCAAATGGTGCCGCGCATCCTCCGGCGTGGCCTCGGGCCAGAAGACTGCCGCCAGCTGCTCGCGCGTGCGCCAGCCGCCCTCGGTGGCCAGCACCACCAGCAGGGCGGCGGGCACGGTGAGTGGCAGCGGCTGAGCGGTTTGACCGGGCGCGTGCCAACCGGGGTGGTGCAGCAAATGGAGCATCGCGGGCGAGTGTCGCTGAGGCAAAACCGCCATCAGCACAGAGATCTTCAGCACACAGCCTATGCGGACAGCGTCTCTGGGGCGTCTCAAGCCGCTCTACGATGCCAGCCTTTTCTACAGGGGGTTCCTCATGAAATCCGTCGTTCTCGCCAGCTTGCTGGCCGTGGCTCTGCCGGCCTTTGCGCAGGCGGAAACCCAAGCGTTGGCTAACTGCGTGGGCAGCAAGAGCACGGGCCAGGACCGCAAGGACCTGGCCAAATGGCTGTTCACGGCCATGTCGGCACACCCGGACATGAAGCCCATGGCCAACGTCCCGGATGAAGCCGCCGAAGCTGCCAGCAAGGGCGCTGGCGAACTCTTCACGCGCCTGCTCACCGACGCCTGCGCCAACGAGGCCAAGGCCGCCCTCAAGGCCGGTGGCCCCATGGCCATTCAAGTCGGCTTCCAGACCCTGGGTCAGTTGGCCATGCAGGAGCTGATGACCGACAGGGACGTCGCCGCTTCGATGGGCCGGTTGGACAAATACCTGGACCGCCAGAAGCTCGCCGCGCTGGGTCAATAGCGTTCAGCTCGCGCTCAGGGGCCGGCGCTACAGTCAGCCCGCCATGGGTGCCAACGAGCCAGCTTCCACCATCGACCGCGCCGCGCGCCAGCGCGAAGTGGTCGCGGCGCTCGCCCCGCTGCTGGGCGCTGCCAACCTGCTCTGGACACCCGAGGCTGTCACGCCCTATGAGTGCGACGGGCTCACCGCCTACCGCCAGCGCCCGCTGGCCGTGGCACTGCCGGAAAGCGACGAGCAGGTGGCTGCCGTGCTGCGCGCCTGTCACCGGCTTGGCGTGCCGGTCGTCGCACGCGGCGCGGGCACGGGCCTCTCAGGCGGCGCGATGCCGCACGGCGAGGGCGTGACGCTGGCACTGGCCAAGTTCAATCGCATCCTGGGTGTGGACCCGCTGGCGCGCACGGCCCGCGTGCAATGCGGCGTGCGCAACCTCGCCATCAGCGAGGCCGCCGCGCCCCACGGCCTCTACTACGCGCCCGACCCCAGCAGCCAGATCGCCTGCACCATCGGCGGCAATGTGGCCGAGAACTCGGGCGGCGTGCACTGCCTCAAGTACGGCCTCACGCTGCACAACGTGCTGCGCGTGCGCGGCTTCACGGCCGAGGGCGAGGCGGTGGAGTTCGGCTCCGAGGCGCTCGACGCCGCCGGCCTCGACCTGCTGGCGCTCGTCGTCGGCAGCGAGGGCATGCTGGCCGTGATCACCGAGGTCACCGTCAAGCTCGTGCCAAAACCCAAACTCGCGCGCTGCATCATGGCCAGCTTCGATGACGTGCGCAAAGCCGGCGACGCCGTGGCCGCCGTGATTGCAGCCGGCCTCATTCCCGCCGGGCTGGAAATGATGGACAAGCCGATGACGGAGGCGGTCGAAGACTTCGTCCACGCCGGCTACGACCTGGGTGCCTCCGCCATCCTGCTCTGCGAGAGCGACGGCACACCGGAAGAGGTGGCCGAAGAGATCGAGAAGATGCAGGCCGTGCTGCGCGCCAGCGGCGCCACGGCCATCGAGGTATCCACCTCCGAAGCCCAGCGCCTCACCTTCTGGAGCGGCCGCAAGAACGCGTTCCCGGCGTCGGGCCGCATCAGCCCGGACTACATGTGCATGGACTCGACCATCCCGCGCAAGCACCTGGCCACCATCCTGCTCGACATCCAACGCATGGAGGCTGAATTCGGCCTGCGCTGCGCCAACGTCTTCCACGCCGGTGACGGCAACCTGCACCCGCTGATCATGTTCGACGCCAACGACCCGGATCAGCTACGCCGCTGTGAGCTGTTCGGCGCCGCCATCCTGGAGCGCAGCGTCGAGCTCGGCGGCACGGTGACGGGCGAGCACGGCGTGGGCATCGAGAAACTGAGCAGCATGTGCGTGCAGTTCAGCGACGCCGAGCGCACGCAGATGGAAGCCGTGAAGATCGCCTTCGACCCGGCCGGCCTGCTCAACCCCGGCAAGGTCATCCCCACCCTGCACCGCTGTGCCGAGTACGGGCGCATGCACGTGAAGCGCGGCTTGCTGGCCTTCCCCGAGCTGGAGCGGTTTTGAATGCTGGCCGAGGCCCTGCAACCGCTGAAGGACGCCATCGCGGCTGCGACCGAGAGCCGCCAGCCCCTGCGCATCACCGGCCACGGCAGCAAGGATTTTTATGGCGGCGACCTCGTCGGCACGCCGCTTTCCACCCAGGCGCTCAATGGCATCACGGCCTACGAGCCGAGCGGGCTCTTCGTCAGCGTGCTGGCCGGTACGCCGATTGGCGGGCTCGAAGCCCTTCTGCTGGAACAGCGCCAGCGCCTCGCGTTCGAGCCGCCGCGCTTTGGCGGCCAAGGCACGGTGGGCGGCATGGTAGCGACGGGGCTCTCGGGGCCCAGCCGCGCGGCGCTAGGCAGCGTGCGCGACCACCTGCTCGGCGCCACCATCCTGAACGGCCAGGGCGAGCTGCTGTCCTTCGGCGGCACGGTGATGAAGAACGTGGCCGGCTATGACCTGAGCCGCGTGCTGGCCGGCTCCATGGGCGTGCTGGGCCTGATCGCCGAGGTCACGCTCAAGGTCGTGCCCCTGCCCGCGAGCACCCTGACCCTGCGCTTTGACGCCGACCAGCCCGAGGCCCTGCGCTTGATGAACACCTGGGCCGGCCAGCCCTTGCCCATCGAAGCCACGGCCTGGTGGGACGGCGCCTTGCTCGTGCGCCTGGCCGGTGCGAGCAATGCCGTCAAGATGACCGCCGCCCAGCTTGGCGGCGAGGCCATCCCCGAGCCCGGCGCGAGCCAGTTCTGGTTTGGGCTGCGCGACCAGCGCGACGAATTCTTTGCCAGCGCCGCCAACGCGGTGTTTGCCAACAGCGACGGCCTGGTGCGCTTCTGGCGCCTCTCCGTGCCGTCAACGGCACCCGAGCTGAAGCTGCACGGCGAGCAGCTCGTCGAATGGGGCGGCGCGCTGCGCTGGGTCTGCACACCGCTGGCCTCGCACCAAGTCCGCGAAGCCGCCGCCGCCGTGGGTGGCCACGCCACGCTCTACTTTGCGCAGGACAAGGCGCCCGGCGCCTTTGCGCCCCTGCCGGCGCCGCTGATGGCCATTCACCGGCGGCTGAAGGCGAGTTTTGATCCCCAGGGAGTCTTCAATCCCGGGCGGCTGTATGCAGACCTCTGAGAACGTCGAGCGCACGATGCCGCGCTACTACGCGCAGCGGGCCGCAGAGTACGAGCGCGTGTTCGACAAGCCGCATCGCCAGGCCGACATCGCGACGCTCAAGGCCTGGCTGCGCGACCAGTTTGCCGGCCGCCGCGTGCTGGAGGTGGCCACGGGCACCGGCTTCTGGCTGCCCGAGGCCACGACGGACTGCACCGCCTGGCACGGCACCGACCTCAACCCCGAGGTGCTGGCCGTGGCTCGCCAGAAGCCGCTGGACTTTGGCCGCGTGCAGTTCAGCCTGGCCAACGCCTATGCGCTGGCCGCCAGCGTCCCCGGCGCAGACTTTGATGCGGCCTTCGCCGGCCTGTGGTTCTCGCATGTGCCCAAGGGCCGCCGTAGCGAGTGGCTGGACCAATTGCACGCCTGCCTGCAGCCCGGCGCGCGTGTAGTGCTGATCGACAACCGCTACATCGAAGGCGACTCGACGCCGGTCACCCGATTCGATGCCGAGGGCAACGGCTACCAGCGCCGCAGCCTGTCGGACGGCAGCCGGCACGAGGTGATGAAGAACTTCCCCAGGCCAGCCGAGTTCGAAGCCCTGCTCGGCGGCCGCCCTTTCGAGTTCCGCGAACTCGACTACTTCTGGACGCTGGTCTACGAGCGCTGATGCTGACCCTCGCGCACTCCCTCGACCTGCGGCTGCGCCTGACTAGAACTCGCTTTTTTCTATACACGACCCAGGCCAAACAGCCTCGATATGCATAAATAGTCAAAAAAACTATACACATCCGGACTACGATGCACAGAACTTGGCGCTGACCTGTACGAGTCGGGCTCCCAGCAATGGCCACTGCACCTCACCACCCACTTGCCCCGCTGGAGCGCCTCAGCGCAGCCCGGTTTGATGACCCGGTCATTCTGCGGAAGTTGGCCAGTAGCAGCCGTCGCTTGGCGGAACTGAAGGGGCTGGCCGCGTCGATCCCGAACCAGGGCATCTTGATCAACACCTTGGGTTTGCAAGAAGCCAAGGACAGTTCAGAGATCGAGAACATCGTCACCACCCACGACGAGCTGTTCAAGGACGACGCACACCCTGAGGGTCCGTCCAGCCCGGCCGCCAAAGAGGTTCTGCGCTATCGGCAGGCGTTGCGCTTCGGCTTTGAGCAGGTGCGCGTCAGCGGGCTGCTGACAGCCAATCACATTGTCGGCATCCAAGGCGAGCTGGAGCGCAATCACGCCGGCTTTCGCAAACTGCCTGGGACGGCACTCAAGGACGGCGGCGGACGCACGGTCTACCTGCCGCCTCAGGATCCGCAAGAAATCGTGGCGCTGATGAGCGACCTGGAGCGCTTCATCAATGACGACGGGCTGTTTGACGCTGACCCGTTGATCAAGATGGCGCTGATCCATCACCAGTTCGAGAGCATCCATCCGTTCTATGACGGCAATGGCCGCACGGGCCGGATCATGAATGTGCTCTACCTGGTGAAGCAGGGTCTGCTGGACATCCCCGTGCTCTATCTGAGCAGCCACATCGTCCGCACCAAGGCTGACTACTACCGACTGCTGCAGTCCGTGCGCGAGCAGGACCAGTGGGAGGAATGGGTGCTGTACATGCTGCAAGCCGTGGAGACTACGGCGCAGCAGACCCTGGGCACGGTGCTGGCCATCAAGGACGCGCTCTTCGACTACAAGCACCGCATTCGTGCCGGGCACCGCTTTTACAGCCAGGACTTGATCAACAACCTTTTCATCCATCCATACACGAAGATTGACTTCATCCAGCGTGACCTCCAGGTCTCGCGCTTGACGGCCACCAAGTACCTGGAAGCCCTGGTCGAGGGCGGCTTCCTGCTGAAGCAGCGTCAAGGCCGAAGCAACTACTACATCAACGTGGCGCTGAATCGGATCCTGCAGAACGCGCCCAAGGTGGCCGGCGCCTGACCCGAACTGCCACCCACCATCACGCGGCCCCACGCATGCAAACCACCCTCGCCCCCCACTACGCCGGCACGCCCGAAGGCGCCGAGGCCGAGGCCATCCTGCGGCGCTGCGTGCATTGCGGCTTCTGCACGGCCACCTGCCCGACCTACCAGTTGCTGGGTGACGAGCTGGACGGCCCGCGAGGCCGCATCTACCTGATCAAGCAGGTGATGGAGGGCCAGCCCGCGACGCGCGAGACGCAGTTGCATCTGGACCGCTGTCTGACCTGCCGCAACTGCGAAAGCACCTGCCCGTCGGGCGTGGAGTACGGGCGGCTGGTCGAGATCGGGCGCAACGCCGTGGACGCGCAGGTGAGCCGCCCGGCGGGTGAGCGGCTGAAGCGGGGGCTGCTGAAGTCGGGCCTGACTTCGCCACTGTTTGGCCCCGCAATCACGTTGGGCCAGGCCTTGCGTCCGCTGGTGCCGGCGAGTCTCAAGGACAAGGTCCCGCCCCCGGCGCCGGCCGGCGCCCACGACTGGCCGCTGGTCACGCACCGGCGCAAGCTGGGCTTGCTGGCCGGCTGCGTCCAGCCAACGCTGGCGCCCAACATCAACAGCGCGACGGCGCGGGTGCTGGATGCCGCCGGCATCAGCTGCTTGGTTGCCAAGGGCAGCGGCTGCTGCGGCGCGATCCGCGCGCACCTGAACGACCACGAGGGCGGCCTCGCGGACATGCGCCGCAATGTGGATGCCTGGTTCCCGCTGCTGGAGCGCGGCGAGATTGAAGGCCTGGTGATGAACGCCAGCGGCTGCGGCGTGACGGTCAAGGAGTACGGCCGCGCGCTGGCGCACGACCCGGCCTATGCCGACAAGGCGCGGCGCGTGAGCGAGGCGACGCGCGACCTGAGCGAGTGGCTGCCGGAGCTGGTGCCGGTCCTGAAGGAAAAGCTGCAGGGCAAGCAGCCTAAGCTCGCCTATCACCCGCCCTGCACGCTGCAGCACGGCCAGCAACTGCGCGGCGGTGTGGAGGCGGCCTTCAAGGAGCTGGGCTTCGAGATCGGCTGCGCGCCGAGCGAGAGCCATCTGTGCTGCGGCTCGGCGGGCACCTACTCGGTGCTGCAGCCGGCGCTTTCCAAGCAACTGCGCGACCGCAAGCTGGCCGCACTCGCGCCGCTGGCTGCCGACGAGATCGTCTCAGCCAATATCGGCTGCATCCAGCACCTACAGTCCGGCACGAGCACGCCCGTGCGGCACTGGGTGGAAGTGCTGGATGCCGCGCTGCACCCCTGAAGCTCTACACCCCACGATGAAACGACCTCTGCTGAGCCTGGCATTCGTTGCCCTGTCGAGCCCCGCGCTCGCCCAGTCCGAGGGCGCCGCTTCAGCGGCTCCAGCGGCTCCAGTCGCTTCAGCGGCCGCATCCAGCGCCACCGCCAACCGCATCACCACGGTCGACGTGATGAGCATCTCGCCGGGCGAGCGCGGCTACACACCCGAGCTGGCGGCACAGGGCATCCAGGGCAAGGTGGTGCTGCACCTGAAGCTCAAGCCCGACGGGATGGTCGAGGTCGCGACGGTGCAGACCAGCTCGCGCGCCGAGGCCCTGGATCAGCTCGCGCTGTCCATGGTCCAGCGCCTGCGCTACCGGACCTCGCTGCCCACACCGCTGACCGAGGTGCTCGCGCCCATTGAGTACCGGCGCGACACGCTGGCCTCGCTGCCCGAGAAGCGCTGCGCCGAATTCATGCTCGACGCTGGCTACTACGAGAAGACCTTCCCCGAGCAGAAGCTGCGCAGCATGCCGGTCGTCAACATGACGGCGGGCATGCTCTTCCTGGGCAAGGGGGCAGGCGACCTGAGCCAGCGCATGAAGTGGCTCAAGCAGGTGGAGGCCGCCGCGCGTGAGATCCGCAATGCCTGTGAGCGCGAGCCTGAAGCCGGCTATCTGAAAACCTTCACCGACCTGGCC
>CALMQC010000098.1 GCA_937871895.1 uncultured Roseateles sp.
GGGGCCACAGCTGCGCGTGGGCGTGTTGTCGGGCCCGAGCTTTGCGCAGGAGGTGGCCGCCGGGCGGCCGACCGCCTTGGTGGCGGCCAGCCGCGACGAGGGCCTCGCGCAGCTGGCCGTCTCGGCGCTTCACTCGGAGCGGCTGCGCATCTACACCTCGGGCGACCCGGTCGGCGTCGAGGTGGGCGGGGCGGTGAAGAACGTGCTGGCGATTGCCGTGGGCATCTGCGACGGCCTGGGCCAGCGGGCCGATGCGCCACTGGCGCCGGGACTCAACGCGCGGGCGGCGCTGATCACTCGCGGGCTGGCGGAGATGATGCGACTGGGGCTGGCGCTTGGCGCGCAGCCGGACACCTTCATGGGCTTGTCGGGCCTTGGGGACCTGGTGCTGACGGCGACGGGCGATCTGTCCCGCAACCGCCGCGTGGGACTGGCATTGGCACAGGGCCGCAGCCTGACCGAGGTGCTGGCCGATCTGGGCCATGTGGCCGAAGGCGTCTACAGCGCCCCGACGGTGCTGGCACGGGCAAAGGCGCTGGGGGTTGAGATGCCCATCACGGCTGCCGTGGTGGCCTTGCTGGACGGACGGCTTACGCCGTGGGCAGCGGTGGAACAGCTGATGGGGCGCGACGCGCGCGCCGAGTCCGAGCGGCTTTAGCCGCCGCCTGCGTAGCCGTTCTGCCGCCAGGCGTCGAATACCGCGACCGCGACGGCATTGGAGAGATTGAGGCTGCGCTGACCTTCTCGCATCGGCAGGCGCACGCGCTGCGCGGGCGGGAAGCTGTCGCGCAGCTCGGCGGGCAGGCCCGCTGTCTCGCTGCCAAACACCAGCCAGTCGCCTTCGCACCAGCGCATCTCCCCCAGCAATTGGCTACCCCGGGTGGTGAAGGCGAAGAGCCGATCCATCGCCGGCGTCTCGCTGGCGAGAAAGGCCTGCCAACTGGCATGCCGGCGTGTGCGTGTGTACTCGTGATAGTCAAGCCCGGCGCGCTGCAGCAGGCGGTCTTCCATCGAGAAGCCGAGCGGTTCGATCAGGTGCAACTCGCAGCCCGTGTTGGCCGCCAGGCGGATGACGTTGCCGGTGTTGGGCGGTATCTCGGGGTGGACGAGCACGATGCGGAACATGCCCGCGAGTATCGGCGCCGCCGTGGGCGCCAGTATTGGTTCAAGTGCCGGGTTCGGGCGTGCGCGCAAGCGTCCAGGCCTGCACCTCGGCGGCGCCCGCCTGGCGCAGCACGCGGGCCACTTCAAACACCGTGGCGCCGGTGGTGAGCACATCGTCCAGCACCGCCACGCGGGCGCCCTTGATCTCGGCCAACCGGGTGGGCTCGGCCGCAAACGCGCCGCGCACGTTGGCGGCGCGGGCATCAAGGTCCAACTGGGCCTGCGCGCTGGTATCGCGCAGCCTCAACACCAGCTCGGGCTCCACGCGCAATCGAAGGCGCCGCCCCAGCGATTTGGCAATCTCGTGAGCCTGGTTGTAGCCGCGCTCCTGAAGGCGCTGACCTGAAAGCGGCACTGGGACGATGAAGTCGGGGGCGGATACCACGGCGCTTTCGAGGGCCTGAAGCAAGCGCTCGGCCAGCACCTCGCGCAAGTCCAGCGCCAAGTGGTACTTGAAGCGCTGCAGCAGGGTGTCCCAAGGGAACTGATAGTCCAGCGCGGCCACGCAGCGCTCGACTGGCGGCGGCGTTTTGAGGCAGCGCCCGCACTGCACACGTCGGGCCAGTGTCGGGCTGCTCGGAAGACGCAGGCCACAGCTGTGGCAGCGCAGGGCGGGCGTCGCGTAGCGGCCCAGGCAGTCGGTGCAGACGCGGCGCTCCGACCAGCTGCGGCAGATCGCGCACTGGCCCGCACAGCGCATCAGAACGCGCTCGACGAAGGGAGGCCGGCTGGGCAGGAGGGCGCGCGCGTCGAGGCTCGATGGCATTCGAAAAATATACTTTTCACCCATGCAAGCCCCGCCAACGCCCCCTAACTCAAACGTGGGGCCCGGGGTCGCCCCGAGCCCGCCGCAAGCTGCACGGCCCGAAGCCATCGATGTGGTGGCCGTGTCCCGCCAGGCCCGGCGCCTGGCCCAGGCCGATGCGCCGCCCTGGCTGCACCAGGAGGTGGCGAAGCGCATGGCTGAACGGCTGGACTTCATCAAATTGCGGCCGCAGCAGGTGCTCGATACCTCGGCCTGGCTCGGTGCCAGTGCGGAAGCGCTGAAGGCGGTTTACCCCCAGGCGCAGCTGCTGTGGCGGCATGCTGAGCCTGACTTGGCGCGCCGGAGCCAGGCCGCGCTGGCACGGCCTTGGTGGGCGCTTGGTCGTGGGGCGCCGGCCCGGTGGGTCGGCGATGACCCGGCCACGGCGCCGCTGGTGTGGTCCAACCTGGAGCTCCACGCCCGGGCCGACCTGCCTGCGTGCCTGGCCGACTGGGCCGCGCGCACCGAGGTAGGCGGCTTTGTGATGTTCTCGTGCTACGGGCCGGACAGCTTTGTCGAACTGCGGTCGCTCTTCCGGGCTGCTGGTTGGGGCCGGCCAGCGCCCGCCTGGTGGGACATGCATGACATCGGCGACCTGCTCGGCCGCGCCGGTTTTGCCGACCCGGTGATGGATCAGGAGCGCCTGCGCCTGACCTGGTCGTCGGCCGATCGCTTGCTGGCTGACTTGCGCGCGCTGGGCGGCAATGTGGCGCCGGATCGCTTCCAGGGACTGCGCACGCCGCGATGGCGTGCGGCGCTCGTCCGGCAATTGGAGACGCTGCGTGGTCCCGATGGTTTGATCGCGCTGAGCCTGGAGCTGGTATTTGGCCACGCCTTCAAGGCGGCGCCACGGCCGGGCGCAGCGGGCGAAACGCGAATCGGCGTGGATGAACTGCGCGCCCAACTGCGCTCGCCGAACAAGGGCCGGCCAACGCCAGGGGGTGAGTCGTGACGCCGTGGTCAGGAAAGGCGATTGGCAGCCCGGAACGAGGCTCGGCCTTGGTGCGCTGGGCTAGAATGCTGGGTCTTTCCGGCTGGGCATTGCCGTCGTGCGCGTGACCGCTCCATGCTGGCCGGAAATTCAAATCCGTGGACGCCACCGGCTAGCGCTGGCAGGCGTTCCTGGGGATGCGAGGGTCGTCCTGGGTCTGCCGGAACTCCCGCATTGGGTTGAGTTGAAAAGCAAAGTGACGACCATGATGAAGATGAACGCACGAGTCCGTCGAACCGGCCGCCTGTTGTCCCAGGCCGCGCTCGGGACGGCAATGCTGCTCACCACCGGCGCCGCCATGGCGGTGAAGGACCTGCCCGGCGGTCCGGCCGTCAATCAGCTGAACCTGCACCCCCCGGTCACCAAGATCGCGGCCGATCAAATGTGGCTGCACAACTTCATGTTGATCCTGTGCCTCGGCATTTTTGTCGCGGTGTTCGGCGTGATGTTCTATTCCATCTTCAAGCATCGCAAGTCCAAGGGCGCGGTGTCGGCCAATTTCCACGAGAGCGTGGCCGTTGAAATCGCCTGGACCGTGGTGCCTTTCATCATCGTCATCGCGATGGCCCTGCCGGCCACCAAGGTGGTGGTCGCGATGAAGGACACGACCAACGCCGACCTGACCATCAAGGCCACCGGCTACCAGTGGAAGTGGGGCTACGACTACCTCAAGGGCGAAGGCGAGGGTATCGGCTTCCTCTCCACACTCGACACGGCGCAGCGCGAGCAGTCCGACAGCGGCAAGCCCGAAGCTGTCGACAACTACCTGCTCAAGGTCGACAACCCGCTGGTCGTGCCCGTTGGCAAGAAGGTGCGCATCATCACCACCGCCAATGACGTGATCCACGCCTTCATGGTGCCGGCCTTTGGTATCAAGCAGGACGCGATTCCCGGCTTCGTGCGCGACACCTGGTTCAAGGCCGAGCAGACGGGCGATTTTTATGGCCAGTGCGCTGAACTCTGCGGCAAGGAACACGCCTACATGCCCATCCACGTGAAGGTGCTGTCGGCTGAGGACTACAGCGCCTGGGTGGCTGGCAAGAAGAAGGAAATGGCCGCCAAGGCCGATGACCCGAGCAAGGTGTGGGAACTGGCCGCGCTCATGGAGCGTGGCGAGAAGGTCTACAACGCCAACTGCGCTGCCTGCCACAAGGCGGATGGCAAGGGCGCCGGCCCGATCAAGGCGCTCGATGGCTCGGCTGTCGTGACCGATGCGGACAAGCTGGCTCAAGTGGCCGTGGTGCTCAAGGGCCGCCTTGACAAGGGCATGCCGGCTTGGGCGCAGCTCTCGGACACCGAGATCGCCGCCCTCGTCACTTATACGAAGAACAGCTGGTCCAACAAGACGGGCCAGGTCGTGCAGCCGGCTGAAGTTGTCGCCGCTCGCAAGTAAAGCCCAGGACGCCAGGAACAAGGAAACATCATGAGTGCAGTGCTTGACCCCCACGGCCACGGCGTTCACGGCCACGACGATCACCACGACCATCACGCCCCCACCGGCTGGCGGCGCTGGGTGTTCGCGACCAACCACAAGGACATCGGGACCCTGTACCTGCTGTTCAGCTTCGCGATGCTGATGATCGGCGGCGTCCTCGCCCTGTGCATCCGTGCCGAGCTGTTCCAGCCGGGCTTGCAGTTCTTCAACCCCGAGCTGTTCAACCAGTTCACGACCATGCACGGTCTGATCATGGTGTTCGGCGCCATCATGCCGGCCTTCGTGGGCTTTGCGAACTGGATGATCCCGCTGCAAATCGGCGCGGGCGACATGGCCTTTGCGCGGATGAACAACTTCAGCTTCTGGCTGTTGATTCCCGCGGGTCTGATGCTCGCCGGGTCCTTCTTCATGCCCGGCGGCGCGCCGGCAGCAGGCTGGACCCTCTATGCGCCGCTGACCCTGCAGATGGGCCCTTCGATGGACGCCGGCATCTTCGCGATGCACATCATGGGCGCGTCGTCGATCATGGGCTCGATCAACATCATCGTGACCATCCTGAACATGCGCGCGCCCGGCATGACGCTGATGAAGATGCCGCTGTTCGCCTGGACCTGGCTGATCACCGCCTACCTGCTGATCGCCGTGATGCCGGTGCTGGCT
>CALMQC010000099.1 GCA_937871895.1 uncultured Roseateles sp.
GTGGGCTTCAACGAGTTCCGCCGCTTCCCGCTGCTCAAGGCGCTCGATTGGCTGGAGACGAACTTCCGCCCCTACAACCCCGAGCGAGAAATCCAGGTCGGCCTGTTCCGCGTGCCTGTGCCCAAGGTGGACATGGGCGCCTTCCGCGAGGCCGTGGCCAATGCCCTGGTGCACCGCGACTACCACCGCCTGGGCGCCGTGCATGTGCGGCTGGACGACGAGGGTCTGACCATCAGCAACCCCGGCGGCCTGGTCGATGGCGTCACCCTGGCCAACTTGCTCACCACCGAGCCCCGCCCCCGCAACCGCGCCCTGGCTGATGCCATGAAGCGCGTGGGCATCGTCGAGCGTTCAGGCCGGGGTGTGGACAAGATCTACCGGGGCATGCTGCGCTTTGGCCGCCCCGAGCCCGACTACCGCCGCACCGATGTGCAAAACGTGGTGCTCAAGCTGGCCACCGTGGATGCGGACGAGGCCTTCCTCAAACTCGTGATCGAACAGGAGCGCAAGCAGCAGGGCCGCGAGCTGCCGATCGACACCCTGATTGCCTTGGCCGCCCTGCGTGAACTGAAGCGCCTGAGCACCGAAGAGCTGGCCGCCCACATCCAGCGCGAGCCTGCCCAGGCCAAACGCACGCTGGAGGCCCTGGTCGAGATGGGCCTGGTGCAGGCTCACGGCAGTGCGCGAGGCCGCAGTTACACCCTGGCAGCGGGTGTGTACCAGGCGGAAGGTGACAAGGCGGCCTACACCCGCCAGGTGGGCTTCAGCGCCTTGCAGCATGAGCAACTGGTGTTGAACTATGTGCGCCAGCATGGGCGTATCACCCGTACTGACGTGGTGGAGCTTTGCCGGCTTTCGGCGGACCAGGCTGCCAAATTGCTCAAAAAACTGAAAGAAAATGGCCTGTTACAGCAGCACGGTGAGCGCCGTTGGGCCAGCTACACCTTGTTGGTGTGAAGGCGAGGCTCTATGAGCCTGCTGCATGGACGTCTATGAGCCTCTATGAGCTTCTATGAGCCCACTTGGGACGTTCAAGTGCAGACACGAAATCAAGAAAATCAAATACTTAGCAAGATCCTTTTGGACTCTATGAGCCCAGAATCGGATGAAACGGGAGGCCTATGGGCTGGGAATTGGATGAAGTCGAGCGCCCCTTGGTCGAACAACTAGTCGGCATGGGATGGCGCCACGTGGAGGGTTCGCTGGACGATCCCAGCCGTACCGACCGCACTGCGTTTTCGGACGTCATCCAGGAAAGCGTGCTGCGCCGCCAACTGCACGCCCTGAACCTACACAACGGCCAACCCTGGCTGGACGACGAACGCCTGACGCAGGCCGTGGCCGCGCTCACCCGCATCCCCGCCCACCGACTGCTGGAGGCCAACCGCACCGCCACCGACCTGCTGCTGAGCGGCATCACGGTGGAAGGCCTGCCCGGCTGGGATGGTGGCCGCAGCCAAACCATCCACTTCATCGACTGGGCACACCCCGAGCGCAACACCTTCACCGTGGTCAACCAGTACCGGGTGGACTGCCCACCGGGCTACACGCGAGGCAAGGCCTTCATCGTGCCCGACCTGGTGCTGCTGGTGAACGGCATCCCCCTGGTCGTGATCGAGTGCAAGAGCCCCTCAGTGCCCGAGCCTCTCGCCGAGGCCGTTGACCAACTGCGTCGCTACAGCAACCAGCGTAAGGCCGGTGGCGAGGTGGACGACAACGAAGGCAATGAGCCCCTCTTCCACACCAACCAGTTGCTGGTGGCCACCAGCTTTGACGAGGCCCGCGTGGGCACCGTGGGTGCCACCTTCAAGCACTTCGCCGCCTGGAAGACCGTGGTACCGCTCACCGAAGACGCCGTGTGCCAAGCCTTGGGCAAGGCACAACTGTCCGAGCAAGAGCGCCTGGTGGCTGGCCTGTTCACCCCCAGCCACCTGCTGGACGTGGTGCGGCACTTCACGCTGTTCATGAACGCCGACGGGGCCACCGTCAAGGCGGTGTGCCGCTACCAGCAGTACCGCGCCGTGAGCCGCGCCATCGAGCGCCTGCGCACCGGCAAGACCCGCCTGCAAGATGGCGAACACGACCGCCGTGGCGGCATCGTGTGGCACACCCAAGGCTCAGGCAAGAGCCTGACCATGGTGTTCCTGATCCGCAAGCTGCGCACCGACCCTCAGTTGCGCCGCTTCAAGGTGGTGGTGGTGACCGACCGCACCGACCTGGAGCGCCAACTGTCTGAAACCGCCGTGATGACCGGCGAGAGCGTGGAGCGCGCCACCACCGCCGACAAGCTCAAGGCCATGCTGCGCATCAAAGGCCCCGGCCTGGTGTTCGGCATGATCCAGAAGCAACGCAACGGCGATGCCGTGGGTGAGGCAGGCCTGAAGGCGGCCGACCTGCCCCAACACGGTGGCCCGATCCGCACGGGCGAGCCCGAGCCAGCCGAGGTGCTGAACGAAGACGAGAGCATCCTGGTCCTGGTGGACGAGGCCCACCGGGGCCAGTCCGGCGATCTGCACGCCGCCCTGCAGGTAGGCCTGCCCAATTGCGCCCGCATCGGATTCACGGGCACGCCCATCCTGATGGGTGACAAGAAGCGCACGCACGAGATTTTTGGCGAGTTCATCGACCGCTACACGATCCGCGAGGCCGAGCTGGACGGCGCCATCGTGCCCATCTTGTACGAAGGCCGCACGGCCCAGGGAGCCATCAAGGACGACGCCAACCTCGACGAGCTGTTCGAAGACCTCTTTCGCGATCACACGCCCGAAGAGCTGGAGGCCATCCGTAAGAAGTACGCGACCAAGGGCCAGATCTTCGAGGCCCCGGACCTGATCCGCGACAAAGCCCGCGACATGCTGCGCCACTACGTCACGCACATCCTGCCCAATGGCTTCAAGGCGCAGGTGGTGGCGTACAGCCGGCTGGCGGTCGTGCGTTACCTGGATGCCTTCATGGCGGCGCGCGACGAGCTGCTGGCCGAAGCGCATGCCCTGAACGCCGAAGACAAGGCCATGAGCGACGAGGCCCTGTGCGTGCGCCCTGCGGCCGTGCAAGCCAAGGTGCAGGCCTGGCGCTACCGCGACACCCTGCGCGCCATCGAGTTTGCCCCGGTCATTTCCGGAGGCAACAACGACGACCCCGCCTGGAAGCCCTGGACGGATGGCGCCGCACATGAGCAAAGCATCAAGCGCTTCAAGAAGCCGCTGTTCAATGCCGACACCCACAAGACGGCCCCACTCGCCTTTCTGATCGTCAAGTCCATGCTGCTGACGGGCTTTGACGCCCCCATCGAAGGCGTGATGTACCTGGACCGCCCCATCCGCGAGGCCGAGTTGCTGCAAACCATTGCCCGCGTGAACCGCACCGGGCACGGCAAGAAGTTTGGCATCGTGGTCGACTACTACGGCCTGGCCCACCACCTCAAGCAAGCACTGAGCGTGTACGCCGACGAAGACGTCGACGGTGCGCTGCAAAGCCTCAAGGACGAGATCCCCGTCTTGCGAGACCGGCACCTGCGTGTGGTGGACCTGTTCCGCAGCCGAGGGGTGGAATCCCTCTCAGACGTGGAGGCCTGCGTTGAGCTGCTGGGCAACGAGCGCCTGCGCGCCGAGTTCGGGGTCAAGCTCAAGGCCTTCCTGAGCCTGCTGGACGTGGTCCTGCCTCGCCCCGAGGGACTGCCTTTTGCGGCTGACGCCAAGGTGCTGGCTTTCATCTACGCACGTGCGCGCAACCGCTACCGTGACACCCAGGTGCTGGGCAAGGACGTGGGCGCCAAGGTGCGCAAGCTGATCGACGACCACGTGATCTCGATGGGCGTGAATCCCAAGATCCCGCCGGTGTCGCTGACCGACGCCAACTTCGAGACCGAGGTGTCACGCGAGCCCAATGACCGGGCCAAGGCTTCCGAGATGGAACACGCCATCCGCGCCCACATCCGCGAGCACATCGACCAGGATCCGGTGGCGTACCGCAAGCTCAGCGAACGCCTCAAGGACGTGCTGGACAAGCTGGGCGAGCAATGGGATGAACTGGTGAGTGCGCTCACCGCCATGACGAGCGAGATCCGCCAAGGCCATGTGACGCACGACGAGCGACTGCCCGACCTGCCCGAGCACTACGGACCCTTCCTGCGCCTGATCGTGGACACCGCGGTAGGCGACGGCACCACCACCGCGCTGCACCGCCAGAAATGGGCGGCGTTGACCGTGGAGGTGGTGGACACCATCGTGGCCGAACTGGTGCCCAACTTCTGGCGCCCCAACCGACAACCGGCGCAAGACGCCCTGGCCACGCTGGTGTTCGAGCGCCTGATGGCCTCCCGCCTGTTGCCCCCGCCTCAACTGGACGCCCTGGTGGACAAGTTGATGGAACTGGCACGGGCCAACCACGAGCGGCTGCAAACCGTATGAGCCCTGTGTTGACCATCGACGACCTGGCCTTCGAAGTGCGGCACAGCGCCAGCAGGAAGACGCTGGGCCTCACCGTGGGTCGCATGGGTGAGCTGGTGCTGTCGGCTCCGCCCGGAGTACCTGAAGAGCGGTTGCGCGAATTTGTGATGCGCAAGCGTCTGTGGGTCTACAAGCAACTGGCCCGCAAAGAGGCGCTCCAGCATGTGGTGCGCCGCAAGGTCTTCACTGATGGCGAAGGGTTCACCTACTTGGGTAGGAACTATCGGCTGCGTCTGATCGATGGCCCGGAGGGGTCGATCAAACTCACGGGCGGCCGCTTCGTCATGCCCAAGGTCATGGCCCCCAACGGCGAGGCCCACATGATCCGCTGGTACAGCGAACGGGCCAAGCCCTGGCTGGAGAGCAAGGTCAAGGCGTACGCCGACCGCATGGAAGTCACCCCGTCAGGCGTCACCGTGCAAGATCTGGGCTACCGCTGGGGATCGTGCGGCAAAGGCGGCAGGCTGTACTTCCACTGGAAGACCATCCTTCTACCCGCCCGCATCGCTGAGTATGTGGTGGTCCATGAGCTGGCCCACCTGCACGAGCCCCACCACACCCCGGAGTTCTGGCTCAGGGTTGAGCGCGCGATGCCGGACTACGATCGGCGCAAGACCTGGCTGGCCGAGCATGGAATGAGCGTGGAAGGCATGCAGGCCTG
>CALMQC010000100.1 GCA_937871895.1 uncultured Roseateles sp.
CGGTAGTGCATGCCGATCTTGCCGCCATAGGCCTCGATCAATGCATTGCCGCCAGCCATGGCGCAGATGGTGCGGTCCAGCCGCGCGGCGCCGAGCTTGTTGAAGAAGCGGCCCGCCATGGCCTCGCCCTGCAGCAGGCCCATGGTGCCGGCATAGCTGTAGGGCTGGATGGCTTGCGGGTCACGCGCGGCGATGGGCTTGAGCCGCGCGGCGATGTCCGCCAGCGCCTCAGCCCAGCTCACGCGCTCGAAGCGCGGCGCCTCGTCCTTGCGGCTGACGCGGCGCAGCGGGTGCAGCACCCGCTCGGGGTGGTAGGTGCGCTCGGCATAGCGCGAGACCTTGGTGCACAGCGCGCCATGGGTGCTGGGGTGGTCCTGCCGGCCCACGATGCGCACCACGCGCTCGTTCTCGACGGTGACCTGCATCGCGCAGGTGTCGGGGCAGTCATGGGGGCAAGCCCCGTTCACGGTGCGGGTCAGGACGGCAGACATGGCAGCTTGGCAAGAGTTCAGCCGTGATTGTCGTGACAGAGCGGTCGCAGTGCGGAAAGCAATTCCGGCCCCAGCACGCGGCGCCTTGCCGTGCTGACCTGCCGGCGCTTGTAGGCCTCGTGGCTGGACTCGCCGTCCTGGCTGTGGGCGAGGCTGGCCGCGTCGATCAGCTGGATCTCAAAGGCGAAGAAGAAGCTCACGTCCGGCGGCTCGGCCAAGAGGCCTTCGATGGCTGGGCTCGGCTCGGTGGCGGGCAGGTGGATCATCTTGCGCACCGTCAGCTGCAGGCTGTGGAAGTCGCTCGCCGTGTGCGGGTTGGTGGCCTGTCGGGCCTCATTCCGCGCGCGGCGGGCGCTCAGCTCGGCCAGCTCCTGGTCCATCTGACGCAGCAGGTCCAGCGGGTAGTCGCTCGCGCGGTCGATCAGCGCGCGGTAGCGTTTGAAGACCTGTTTGGCCAGCGTGAGGTCGAGCAAGCTGTTGCGCGTGCGGCTGACCTCCAGATTGGTCAGCGCCACCACGTGGGCGCGGCGCAGCAGGTCCAGCGCCAGCAGGCATTCCATGCGGGTGTTCAGCGTCAGGCGCAGGCCCAGGTGGTCGTGGATGTCGGCCGCCACGTACTCGGGCTTTTGCAGCAGCTTGAGCAGGATGCTGTGGCGGCTCTTGTTGCGCTTGTGCTCCACATGCACCAGTGGCAGGCAGACCTCGCCATCGGTCAGCCAATGCTGCTCGCCTTCGCGGCGCAGCACGGCGTCGAGGCCGTCGAACACCTGCTGGCGGATGGCCTCGAAGTGGCGCAGCTTCAAGTTGCTGTCGATATAGAACAGGCCGTGCATGACCTTGAGCACCGCGCAGGCCCAGAGCCGGCGCGGGTCCACGCAGTGCGTGCGGCAGGAAGCCATGAGCAGCAACTGCAGCGGGTCGGCGGCGTCGGCCACCTCGGACGGGATCTCGCCGCGCTGGTCGGCACTCAGGAAGGTCTCGCGCACAAAGCCCACGGCCTCGCGGTGGATGCGGGCGCAGTAGGCACGCACGGCGGGCTGGTCCAAGTCGTAGCCGTACTCGCGGGCGAACTGCTTGGCATCGCTCAGCTGGCGCAGCGCCAGGCTGCCGAGGGCGATGGCCGAGACGCCGCCTGCGATGGCTTCGAGGTAGCTCCAGTTCAGCGAGAAGCGCTGGTCGTGCCGAGACGATTTGAGCGAGGCCTGCAGGGCGGGCATGAAGGTGCAGCGAGCGATGGCAGCCCCAGAATAGGGCGGCCCACCTTGGCCGTGCACACAGCCGCTTACGCCTCGGGCTCGACCGTGACTTCCACCACAAGGCTGGCCGTGCCACCGCCGCGCAGCACCCCACGCAGGGGCGCCACGTCGTTGTAGTCGCGGCCCCAGGCCAGGGTCACGTGGTCGAGATTGGCGGGGATGTCGTTGGTGGGGTCCAGCGCCATCCAGCCCTGCTCGGGGCACCACAGCTCGACCCAGGCGTGCGAAGCGTCCGCACCGACCAGGCGCGGCTGCCCGGGCGGCGGCTGCGTGAGCAGATAGCCCGACACATAGCGCGCCGCCAAACCGCGCGACCGGGCGCAGGCGATGAAGAGGTGGGCAAAGTCCTGACACACGCCCGCGCCCTGCGCCAATGCTTGCGCTGCGCGTGTGCTGACCTGGGTGCTGGCGGGGCGGTAATGCAAGGAGTCGTGGATCAGGTGCTGCAAAGTCAGGCCCACCTGGGCCACCGTGGCGCCCGGCTCAAAGGCCCGGCCCGCAAAGGCGCGGATCGCCGCGTCGGGCAAGGCCAGCGGCGAGGGCAGGCCAAACTCGCGCACCTCCTCGAAGCCCGCCATCGGCTGCAGCGCGGCCTGCTCCCAGGCCGGGCCACGCGCCGGGTCTGGGGCAGGGCGGGATTGCAGCGCCACGCTGAAGCGGCTGCTCACCGTCAGCCGGTTGTGCACGCGCGCGTGGCCAAACACCAGGCGCGCATTGCCCCAGGCATCGCGCCGCACGCGCTCGGCCGCACCGCGCCAGCCATCGGGCTCGGGCGTGATGTCCAGCTCCCACTCCAGCACGCGCTGCCAGGGCGTGTCGCGCGGCACCAGCACGGCGGCGTGCTGGGCGGCTTCGACCTCGGCGCTGTAGGCGTAGCGCGTGACGTGAAGCACGCTGAGGACGCGGGCGGCTGCTTCGCTCATTGCCACACGCGCTGCTCGGTGCCCACCACGTGGGCAAAGAACTGCTGGCTGATGTGGTTGGACAGGCCCTGCGCCGCCGCCGCCGTGATGCGCAGGCGCGTCGTCAGTGCCAGGTGATGGGTCTCGGGTTCGCTCAGCATCTCCAGCGGCCAGTCGGTCGGCTCGGGCAGGCGTGCGGCGATCTCGGCCGCCCAGCTCGGGTCGGCCTCGTGGCGCGACAGCTTGGCAAAGCGCTCGCGCAGCGTGCGCGTGACCCAGCCGAGCGAGCGCGGGTTCTCGGTGCTGTGGACCAGCAGGTGCAAGAGCGGCGCCAGCTCGCGCCGGGCCTGGAACTGCGCGCGGTAGGTGATGGTCGAGTCAAACAGCGCCAGCACCAGCGCAAAGCCGTCTTCGCTCAGCGCTATGTCGTGCTCGAAGACATCGGCCAGCGCCTCGCACAGGAAGACCAGCCGCTCGATCTGCCGGCCGATGGAGAGCAGCCGCCAGCCGTCGTCGCGCGTCATGCGGTCAGTCTGGATGCCGGTGAGCGCGGCGAGGTGGGTGTCCACGCGCGTCAGCACCCCCAGGCAATCGGGCCCGGCCGAGGGGCCGCGCAGGGCTTCGAGTACATGCTGCTCGAAGTGCTGGCCCACGTCGTGGATCAAGCGCCAGGCCTCGGGCGAGAGCCGCTCGCGCAGGGCCTCGCCGCAGTCGCGCAGCGCGCCGAGGTTGAAGCCCACGCCAAAGCTGCCGCTGGCGGCCGGCAGTGCGGCCAGCAGCTTGTGCTCAAACTCGGCGCGGCCCGGCACCTCGCCTTTGAACAGGCCATGCCTTCGCGCCAGCACCTGCAGCAGCGCCGTCATCTCGGGCGGCAGCACGCCGCGCTGCACGCCGGCCAGGGCTTCGAGCGTCAGGCGCGCGAGGCGGGCGGTGTTCTCGGCCCGCTCGGTGTAGCGGCCGAGCCAGAAGAGGTTTTCGGCCGCGCGGCTCGTCACCGTGCGGTGGGCGGCGGCCAGCTCGGCCGGCTGCATGGGGGCGGGCAGCAGCGAGGTGGTGTCCACGGGCCCGTCGGTCAGCACCCAGGTGTCCACGGTGGCACTGCCGCGCTGGATGGAGAGCCAGCCCTCGGTCGAAGCCTCGCGCTGCGGCGCCACGCGCGTGAGGCCCCCAGGCAGCACCTGCCAGTCGCCCTGGCCGTCGCTCAGCGCATAGACGCGCAGCACGGCGGCGCGCGGCTCCAGGTGTCGGCCGGTCCACACCGGCTGGTGCGAGAGCTTGACCGGCGCCTGCAGCGTGTAGGCACTGGGCTCGGCCTCGATGCGGCGGGCCAGCTCGGCCAGCTTTTCGGGCGACAGTTCAGCGCCCACCACCGGGTCGAAGCTGTGCGTCGTCTCGGCCGCCGGGAAGCTCGGCACCACGATGAACTCGCGCAGCCGGTTGCGCAGCGAGGCCCACACGCCCGCCTCGCCGCACCACCAGGTCGTCACGGCCGGCAGGCTCAGCGGCTCGCCCAGCAAGGCCTCGGCCACGCCGGGCCAGAAGGCCGAGAGGCCCGGGCTCTCC
>CALMQC010000101.1 GCA_937871895.1 uncultured Roseateles sp.
CATGGCCGAGCCCGAGGTGACGCTGGAGCTGGAGGTGCTGGAGGTGAGCTCCACGCGCCTGACCGAGCTGGGCATCAAGTTCCCCGACACCTTGGCCCTGACGCCCCTGGGCCTCAATGGCAGCAGCAACCAGACGGTGACCAGCCTGGAGAGCCTGAACCGCGACCGCATCGGCGTCTCGGTCGCCGGCCTGCTGCTCAACCTGCGCCGCCAGGTGGGCGACTTTGAAACCCTGGCCAGCCCGCGCGTGCGCATCAAGAACCGCGAAAAAGCCAAGGTGCTGGTGGGCAACAAGCTGCCTGTCGTCACCACCACGGCCAGCGCCAACGGCTTTGTGTCCGAGAACGTCAGCTACCTGGACGTGGGCCTCAAGCTGGACCTGGAGCCGCTGATCAGCGTGGATGACGAAGTCACCATCAAGGTGGGGCTGGAGGTCAGCTCGCTGCAGCAGCAGATCAAGACCAACTCGGGCAGCCTGGCCTACCAGCTCGGCACGCGCGGCGCCAACACCGTGCTGCGCCTGCGTGACGGCGAGACGCAGGTGCTGGCCGGCTTGATCAGCAAGGAAGAAACCCGCAACGCCAGCCGCATCCCGGGCTTGGGAGACCTGCCCCTGGTGGGGCGCCTCTTCTCCAGCCAGCTCAACAACGGCAGCCGGACCGAGTTGGTGCTGGCCATCACGCCGCGCCTGGTGCGCAATGTGCGCCGGCCCGAGCCCTCAGAGGCCGAGACCTGGGTGGGCACCGAGGCCTATGGCCGCCTGCGCGCCGTGGGCGGCCGTGCCCCGAGTGCGGCGCCAGCGCCCGAGAGCGCCAAGCCGGATGGCAAAGCAGACGCCAAGCCGGGTGCCGCCGCTGCGCCCGACACCTCGCCGGGCAACGTGCCGGTGACCGGCGCGGGCCCCTCAGCGCAGGAGCGCGCGCAGTTCCGCATGGCCGCCGTGACGGGCGGCGAGCTGGCACTCAACTGGCGCGCGCCCGCCAAGGTGCGCGTGGGCCAGCCTTTGGACGTGGAGCTGGTGGGCGAGGTGCCGAACCCGCTGCGGGGGCTCAACTACGTGATCAAGCTCGATCCTGCCGCCTTTGAGCTGGTGGACGTGCAACCCGGCAGCCTGTGGACCCAAGGGGGCAGCGAAGTCAGCACTACGAGGGCCTTTGATGCCGCCACCCAGCAGCTCCAGTTCGGTGCCATCCGCAAGCAGGCCCAAGGGGTGGAGGGCGAAGGCTCGCTGGCTCGCCTGAAGCTCAAGGCCTTGCGCGCAGGTGTGCTGGAGGCCAGCTTGGTGCAGGCATCGCCGCTGGCCGCAGGCCCCAAGGTGCCGCAGGTCAAGCTGCCGCCGCCCTTGAAAGTGGACGCCACACTGTGAGCGGCCTGCACGGCGCAAGGGTAGGCGGCTTCGTGCGCGGCTTCACCCTGATCGAGATGATGGTGGTGTGCGCCATGCTCTCGGTGCTGGCGTATGCGGCCCTGCCCATGGCCGAGGTGGCCACCAGCCGCTGGAAGGAGCGCGAACTGCGCGCTGCGCTGACCGAGATCCGCGCTGCCCTCGACGCCTACAAGCGCACACACGATGAGCTGAACCCGGTGCGGCAGTCGGGCATCTCGGGCTACCCGCCGTCACTCGCCGCGCTGGAGGAAGGCCTGCTCGACGCGCGGGCCAGCACGGCGCCGCAGCGCATCCGCTTCCTGCGCCGCTTGCCGCGCGACCCGTTTGCGCCCGAGGGCGTCTCGGCCGAGGCCTCCTGGGGCAAGCGGGCCTTTGACTCGCCCGCCCACGCCCCGCGCGAGGGGGCTGACGTGTACGACGTCTACTCCCGCTCGGATCGCATCGGCACCAATGGCATTGCCTTGCGAGACTGGTGAGGCTGCCGATGAAACCCGTCCCAGGTTCTGCGCGCGGCTTCAGCCTGATCGAACTGCTGGTGGTGCTGGCCGCCATTGCGCTGCTGCTCAGCATCGTCGCGCCCCGCTATGTGCACCATGTGGACCGCGCCCGTGAGGCGGCCCTGCGCAGCAACCTCGCGGCCCTGCGGGATGCCATCGACAAGTTCCACGCCGACCGCAATGCCTACCCCGAGAAGCTGGCGGACCTGGTCGAAGGCCGCTACCTGCGCGCTGTGCCGGTGGACCCCGTGACCGAGCGGGATGACACCTGGCGTGTCGTGCCGCCGCCAGGGCAGTCCAGCAGCATTGCCGATGTGCGCAGCGGGGCCGAGGGCCAGGCCCAGGACGGGAGGCCCTATGCGGCGTGGTGAGCGCCGGGCGCAGCAGGGCTACATGCTGGTGCTGGCCTTGATCGCCCTCGCCAGTTTTGCAGCCGGCGCCTCGGTCGTCACGGCCCGCTGGGCCGACGAGATGCAGCGCGAGCGCGAGCAGCAGCTGCTG
>CALMQC010000102.1 GCA_937871895.1 uncultured Roseateles sp.
GTGTCGAAGAAGGTCGTGAACTGCTTGGCCGGGTCGACACGCAGCTCCACGGCGGTGTCGATGTAGGCCTGCACGAAGGCGTTGGCCAAACCGGCAGCGAAGCGCGGATCAGCAGCCTTGTAGGACACGTTGATGACGCTGCTCTCGCGGCCGGGCTTGACGTCGAGGTCGCGCTGCAGGCGATCAACGAGCCAGGTCTCCACGTCACCTTGGCCGTTGGTGTCGTCCTGCCACTGCTGGCGCACTTCAGGGGATTCGGTCAGACGCAAACCACGGACCACACGACGGGCCACGCGGTCGCTTTGGATGATGTCGATCTGGGTGGCGATGACGCCGGGCGTCATGAGCGACTGGTAGGCGATGGCGGAAAGCGGGTCAGGCTTGGCATCGACCACGACGCTGGCCACGGCGGTGTAGCGCTTGGGCAGCACAAAGCTGAGCACCAGAGCGGGGACCAGAACGCCCAGCAGCACCGCAAGAAATAGGCGTTTGCGCGCCAGCAGGATGGAGAGAAATTGACGGAAGCTCATGCGGTGCGCCTCAGCTGATCAGAAAAGACTTTCCTTGACATAGACCACATCGCCATCCTTCAGCGATTCGTCCATGCCAGGCTGCAGCACTTGCACCTTGCCGTCACCGGCCTTGCGGTGCACGCGGATGCCGCGTTCGGTGCCGCGCTGGTTGAGGCCGCCGCCGGAGGCGAGCACCTGCATCAGCGTCATGCCGCGCTCCAGGCGCATGGGGCCGGGGCGCTGCACTTCGCCGTAGATGTAGACCAAGGGGGCGCGGTCGACCCAGAGGACGTCGCCGTTCTGGATGGTGACGTCGAGGTCGCGGCCGTTGGGGCCGAAGATGGCGGCAAGTTCGACTTCGACGCGGTAGGGCTTGCCGTTGCGGGTGCCGGTGAGCACGAGTTGCTCGGTGCCGCTGCTGGCCACGCCACCGGCGTTGGCGAGCAGGTCGGTCAGGCGCATGTCGGCCACTTCGATGGGATAGCGGCCGGGGCGGTTGACCTGGCCGAGCACGCTGGCCTGGTTGCCCTTGACCTGCAGCAGCACGATGGTGACCTGCGGGTTCTTGACGAAGTTGCCGTTCTTGAGCCCGTCGGCGATGAGCTTCTCGGCCTGGGCGGGCGAGAGGCCGCCGATGCGGATGGTGCCGAGCAGCGGGTAGCTGACAGTGCCGGACTCGGAGACGCGGGTCTCGAGCGTGAGGTCTTGGTTTTGGTAGACCGTGACGCGGATGATGTCGCCTGCGCCGAGACGGTACTCGGCCGCAGCGGCAGTGGTGGCGGGCTGGGCCAGCGCCTGGGGCGCGAGGCCCAGCAGCGCGGCGCCGAGGGTGAAGGCGGCGGCGAGGTGCTTGATCATCATTTGAGACCCATGCCCTTGGAAATGGTGGCGGCGTCGAGCCCGCTGGCTGCGGGAGCCGGGGCGACGACCGGAGCCGCAGCAGCCGGTGCCGAGGCCGCCGCGCCAGGACCGCCGACGAACTTGCCGACGTACTCGATCTTGGAGCTCTCGCGCAGGGCCTTGATGTCCTTCTGCACGGCCTCGGCCTTGCGCTGGTTGAGCAGGAAAGCTTCGATGGCGGGGCGGGCGGCGGCTTCGTCGACAGGCTGGCTGCGCGAGCCGTTGAGCACGAGCACGGTCAGGCCTTGGGGGCTCTGGCTGACGCGGGACTCGCCGTCCTTCATCTGGGCAATGGCGTCGAGGCTGTTGAGCGGCAGTTGCTCGGCGGCACGCACAGCCTGGTTGCCGGCAAAGCGGATGTCGTTGGCCTTGAGGAACTCGACGAACTCGTTGAGGCTCTTGGCGGCCTTGAGTTTGCCGGTGACGGCTTCGAACTGCTCGGGCTTGGCCTCGATCTGGATCTCTTGCAGGCTGTAGATGCGGCGTTCCTTGAAGAGCGCGGGCTTCTCGGCGTAGTACTTGGCGATCTCTTCGTTGGTGGGCTTGGCCACGCTCTCACCCACGCGCTCGATGTACGCGCGGGCGATGATTTCGCGCTTGGCGGCTTCGATCTGCTGGACGACGCGGGGGTCGCGGTCGAGCTTTTGCTCTTGCGCCTTCTGGACGGCCAGTTCCTGGTCGATCAGGCGCTCCAGCACCTGCTTGCTGGCGGCTTCGGCCTGTTCGGGCTTGAGGCCAGGCTGGCGCTGCAGCACGAAGTTGATCTGGTGGACGGTGATCTCTTCCTTGTTGACCTTGGCGGCGGTCTGGGAGGCCTTTTCGCCCTTGTCACCCCCGCAGGCGGTGAGTGCGGCAGCGGCGGCAACGGCCGTCAGCAGGGTGAACAACGAGCGGCCGGGGGCACGCAGAGCGGTGGACGTCATCACGTGGAAGTTCTCCGTCAGAAAGGACCCGTCTCGGGCGGGCTCGGCACCACAGCGTTGCGGGTGAGCCATAGGACGGGCGAGTTTAACTACGGACCTGTGACGGTTTGCCGTGGCAAGTCCCTCGACACAGGGGGGAACCCGTATTTCACCCCCCTAGCTTCGAAACCAGGGGCGGCGCTAACCGGGAATCAGCACTTGATGCCGGCGTGCAGCGCGACGAGACCGGCCGAGAGGTTGTGCACGTCCACGTGCCCAAAGCCGGCCGTCTTCATCATGGCCTTGAGGGTGGCCTGGTCAGGGTGCATGCGGATGGATTCAGCCAGGTAGCGGTAGCTGTCGGCATCACCGGCGATCCATTGGCCCAGCCTGGGCAGCACATTGAAGGAATACCAGTCGTAGGGCTTGCGCAGTGGCTCGGCGACCTTGGAGAACTCCAGCACCAGCAGGCGCCCGCCAGGCTTGAGCACGCGAGCCATCTCGGCCAGGGCGCGGTCCTTGTGGGTCATGTTGCGCAGGCCAAAGGCCACGCAGACGAGGTCGAAGCTCTCGCTCTTGAAGGGCAGTTGCTCGGCGTCGGCCAGGCTGGTGGGGAGCAGCAGGCCTTCGTCGGTGAGGCGGTCGCGGCCCTGGCGGAGCATGGCCTCGTTGATGTCGGTATGCACGACGAGGCCGCTGGTGCCCACCTTGCGGGCAAAGGCGCGGGCCATGTCGCCGGTGCCGCCCGCGATGTCGAGCACCTGCTCGCCCGGCTTGAGGTTGGCGACCGCCACGGTGTAGGCCTTCCAGGCCCGGTGCATGCCGCCCGACATGAGGTCGTTCATCAGGTCGTAGCGGGAGGCAACGGAGTCGAACACGCCGCGCACCTTGCGCGCCTTGTCCTTCTCGTCAACGCTGGCGAAGCCAAAGTGGGTTTGAGTCATTTCAATTCCTTGGCCCGGCTCAATGGTGAGCGCAGCCTGCAGCCGGGGCTGGCATGGGGGTGTCTCTCGTCACGCCGGCCGCTGCCAGGCGGGCTTCGTAGTCTGCCCAGAGCTGGGCCTGGTCGCGCCCAAGGCGGTAGAGATAGTCCCA
>CALMQC010000103.1 GCA_937871895.1 uncultured Roseateles sp.
CCATCACCGACACCGAGCTGCTGGCCGACAAGCAGGACGCCGTGCTGCTGGCCGTCGCGGGCAGCGGCCGTCGCTTTGGCCTGGCGTGGCTGTCCATCACCCAAGGAGAAATTGGCCTCTCGGAATGCAGCGACACCGAGTTGCCCGGCTGGCTCGCTCGCCTCGCGCCGGCTGAGATCCTGGTGGACCGCGAGCGGGTGCCAAGCGCCGTACTGGCCGGACGCTGGCCGGTGACCAACCGCCCCAGTTGGCAGTTCGACGCCCAGCTCGGCAACCGCAAGCTCTGCGAGCAGCTGCGCACGCAGAGCCTGCAAGGCTTCAATGCCCAGGACCTGCCGCTCGCCCACACCGCCGCCAGCTGCCTGCTGGCCTTTGCCGAGCACACCCAGGGCCGAGCACTGGCCCACGTGCAGAGCTTGCGCGTGCAGCGCGCCAGCGAGCTGATCGACCTGCCGCCCGCGACGCAGCGCAACCTGGAGCTGACCCTGACCCTGCGCGGCGAGACCTCGCCCACGCTCTTCTCGCTGCTGGACACCTGCCGCACCGGCATGGGCAGCCGCGCGCTGCGCCACGCCCTGCTCCACCCGCAGCGCGACCGCACCGAGGCGCAAAGCCGGCACGCTGCCATTACTGAGCTGCTGGCCCTGGGCTTTGAGCCGCTGCGCGATGCGCTCAAGCATGTGTCCGACGTCGAGCGCATCGCCGCCCGCATCGCGCTGCGCCAGGTGCGCCCGCGCGAGCTGACGGGCCTGCGCGCAACGCTGCAGCACTTGCCCGCCATCCGAGCCACCACCCCGCCTGCGCTGCTGTCAGCGGCACTGCAGCCCCCGGCCGACATCCTCACCCTGCTAGAACGCGCCATTGCGCCTGAGCCCGCGCTGCTGCCCCGCGACGGCGGCGTGATCGCCGATGGCTTTGACGCCGAGCTCGACGAGCTGCGCGCAATCCAGAGCAACTGCGACGGCTTCCTGCTCGACCTGGAAACCCGCGAGCGTGCCCGCACCGGGATTGCCAATCTGCGCGTGCAGTTCAACCGCGTGCACGGCTTCTACATCGAGGTCACCAGCAGCGGGCTCGACAAGGTGCCGATGGACTACCAGCGCCGCCAGACGCTGAAGAACGCCGAGCGCTTCATCACGCCCGAGCTCAAGGCCTTCGAGGACAAGGCCCTCTCGGCCCAAGAGCGCGCGCTGGCCCGCGAGAAGCTGCTGTACGAACAGGTCATCGATGCGCTGAACGCCCAGATCGGCCCGCTGACCCAACTGGCCCGCGCGCTGGCCGGGCTGGACCTCTTGGCCACCTTGGCCGAGCGCGCCGGCACCCTGAACTGGTGCCGACCCGAGTTCGTCGGCCAGCCCTGCATGGAGATCGAGGCCGGCCGCCACCCGGTCGTGCAGGCGCGCCTGGCCGAGACCAGCGGGGCCGAGTTCATGCCCAACGACTGCC
>CALMQC010000104.1 GCA_937871895.1 uncultured Roseateles sp.
TGGCGCGGAAGACGTCGAGCCGCTCGCGCTCCAGCGGGCCATAGGGCACGTCGGCGAGGTCGGGCTTGGGGCCGGAGGCCGCCTTGAAGCGCGGCAGCTTGGAGAGGCGCTCCACGCGCTTGCTCCAGTCGGCGCAGCTGAGGGCAGCGCCCCCGGAGCGGCCGCCGAGGTCGCTCAGCTCGTCGGGGCCCTCGTCGTCGCCCTCGGGGGCGTTGCGCTCGGTGCGGCGTTGCTCCAGCCGCTCCTTCAGCCGCTCGCGCAGCGGGCCGGCGGCAGCTGGGGCAACTGCGGCGGCTGGGGATGATGCGGCAGGCGCAGGCTGGGCCACTGCGGGCGCAGCGGTGAGGGCGCAGAGGCCGCCGGCCAGCAGCAAGGCGGTGAGGGAAGCGCGATCGGATGCGGCGCGGGACGTGAAAGGCTGGGGCATGAGCGTCGGGGTCAGGTCAGCACAGAGGGCGAGTCTGCCCCAGCGCGTGCCGCGCAGCATGTCCGAACGTTTCGCTCAGTCCGGCCCACCGGGAATCTGTTGGCGCAACTTCACTTTGTTTGCAGCCCGCTTGCGCATGGTGATGTTCATCATCTCCACCGCCAGCGAGAAACCCATGGCGAAATAGATATAGCCCTTGGGCACATGGTGGCCAAAGCCCTCGGCCACCAGCACCACACCCACCACGACGAGGAAGGACAGGGCCAGCATCTTGATGGTCGGGTGGTCCGACACGAAACGGCCGATGGGGCTGGCAAACAGCATCATCAGGCCCACCGAGCAGACCACTGCCGCGATCATCACGCGCACATCGTCCACCATGCCCACGGCGGTGATGATGGAGTCGAGCGAGAAGACCAGATCGATCACCATGATCTGCAGGATGGCGGCGCCAAAAGCCGCCTTCGCCGGGCCGGCACCGTGGGACTCGTCCTCGCCCTCCAGCGAGCCATGGATCTCGCCGGTGCTCTTCCAGATCAGGAACAGGCCCCCGCTGAGCAGGATGATGTCGCGGCCCGAGATCGGTTGGTTGAAGACGGGCAGGGTGAACAGCGGCTCAACCATGCCGACGATCCAGGACAGCATCAGCAAGAGGCCGATGCGCATGAACATGGCCATGAAGAGACCCAGGCGCCGGGCCTTCTCCTGCTGGTGCTTGGGCAGCTTGTCCACCAGGATGCTGATGAAGATGATGTTGTCGATGCCCAGCACCAGCTCCAGCGCGGTGAGGGTGGCCAGGGCGATCCAGGCTTGCGGGTCGAACAGCAGGTCCATCAAGGTCTCGGTCAAGAAGGGGTGGCGATTCTCTCAGACAGCTTTCTGCAAGACTGCCTTCGATCTAGCGAACCCCGAGCGCGCGGCAAAGGTCGGTCGGGCTGAAGTGGCGCGGCCGGGCGGCCACGCCCTGCACCAGGGTCTGCATGCGGGCGTTGCGTGGCGCCTGGCGCCCAAGGCGGGCGGCCAGGCGCACGACCTCGCCGCACAGCATGTCGATCTCGGTGGGCTGGCCGCGCAGCAGGTCGTCGGCCATGCTGGAACGCGCCTGCGCATCGATGCGCAGCATGCGCGCGGCGACGCGTTTGAACACCGGCGTTGGCAGGCGCAGCACCCGCAGCAGGCCGCGGGGCGAGAGTGGCGTGAGCCGCGCCACCGGCAGGTGGGCGGCATTCAACAGGTCCAGGGCTTCTTCTTGCAGCGCGGCCAGGCAGCGCCGGTAGCCGGCGTCCAGCAGTTGCTCGCGCAGCGGCAGGCCCGAGAGGGCGTTGACCGGGTTGTTGAGGTTGAGCAGCAGCTTGGCCCACTGGGCGGGGCGCAGGTCGCCGTGCAGCTCAAGCTGCACGCCCACGCGCTGCCAGGCCGTCTGCAAGGCGGCCAGCGCCACGTCGATGGGCCAGCCCTCAATGGCCAGATGCCCGGCGCTGCCACGGTGCAGGTGGCCGGGCCCCAGTTCGGCGATGTTGAAGGGCACCATGCCGGGCCGCCAGTCGAGCTGCGGCGCCTGCTCGCGCGCAAGCTGTGCATTGCCCAGGCCGTTCTGCAGGCTGACAACGAGGGTGCCGGCAGGCAGCGCACGGCCCAGCAGGGCAGCGGCCCCGGCCGTGGCGCCGCTCTTCACGCACAGCAGGCAGAGGTCGGGGTGCAGGCCGGGCGGTATGGCCTCATGCAACGCAAGGCGCGCGGCGGGCAGGTGCTTGTCGAGGCCATCGATGTCGGTGAGGCGCAGGCCATGCTCGCGCAGGCCTGCCAGGCGCGCACCCCGGCCCACGAAGTGCACCGGCACACCGGCCAAGGCCAGCAGGCCACCCAGGTAGGCCCCGACCGAGCCGGCTCCCATCACGAGCACGCCGGCCATGGTGGTGATTCAGACGGGCTGAGCCAGGTCGCGGATGTGCGTGGGGCCGACGCGCTGTTCGATCTCGGCGAGCAACTGGCGGCCCCAGCCGATCGAGAACAGCACCTCGCCGGCCACGAACATGGGCCCGACCAGCAGGCCCACCAGGTCGTCCACGAAGGCCGGCTTGCGGCCCTCGTAGTAATGGCCAATGAACTGGATCACCCAGCCCACCACGAAGCTGCCGATGCCGATGGCCAGCCAGGTGGACCAGGGGCCGATGGCGGCCAGCATGCCGAAGGCCGTCAGCACCCCATTCATGATGGCCGTGGTGGCCCCGAGCACGAGGTTGCCGCGCGTCAGGTACCACAGGGCCGACAGGCCCCAGACGACGATGGCGGCGTTGAGCTCGATGCTGGCCAGCGAGAAGCCGGCGCGTGCCAGCAGCGTGACGACTGCGAACACGATCAGCGGGATGCCGACGAAGTGCGTGGCAATGTTGCGGCGGTCGCGGTGGTAGGCGGCGTACTGCGCCATCAAGTCGGTGGCGGGGCGGAACAGGCTGCTCATCGGGTGCTCCGGGTCGAGGTGGTG
>CALMQC010000105.1 GCA_937871895.1 uncultured Roseateles sp.
TCTTCAGCGCCGAAGCAGCCCTGGCCGGCAAGCTGCAGCACCCCAACGTCGTGCAGATCCTGGACGCCGTCAAGGGCGACGCCCTCTTCGGCGACGCGCCCTACCTCGTCATGGAGTACGTGCCGGGCGTCACGCTCAAGCACTTCTGCCGCGTGGACCGCCTGCTGCCGCTGGACCAGGTCGTCGAGCTCGGGTTCAAGTGCGCGATGGCGCTCTCGTATGTCTACCGCCAAGGCCTGATCCACCGCGACGTGAAGCCCGCCAACCTGCTGGCCGTGCTCGACGAACGCGGCGAGGTGGTGGACGTCAAGGTCACCGACTTCGGCTCCGTGCTCAATTTGCACGCCGACGCGACCCAGATCCACCGTGTCGGCTCGCTGGCCTACATGCCGCCCGAGCAGGTCGAGGGCTTCGATGTGGACTGCCGTGCCGACATCTACGCCCTCGGCGCGGTGCTCTACCACCTGATCGCTGGGCGCCCGCCGTTTGAGGCGCCCAACTCCATGGCGCTGATCCACCAGATCTACCAGCAGCCGCCGGCTTCGCTGGTGGGCCTGCGCGAGGGCGTCACGGCCGAGCTCGACGCCGTCATCCAGCGTGCGCTGGCCAAGACGCCCGAGGACCGCTGGCCCGATTGGGAGGAGTTCGGCAAGGCGCTGTCCGAGCTGGTGTCCAGGCAACTCGTGCCCCTGGTGCTGCTGTCCGAAGTGCGCGACTCCGAGCGCTTCCAGTTGCTGCGCGGCCTGGAGTTCTTCACCGGCTTTGGCGACATCGAGCTCTGGGAAGTGGTGCGCCGCGCGCGCTGGCGCCGCTACAAAGTGGGCCACGCGCTCTACAAGCGCGGTCAGGAGGGCAACAGCTTCCACATCCTGGCCAAGGGCGAGGTCGAGGTGTTTCGTGACGGGCAGCTTGTCGCCACCTTGGGCCAAGGCACCTCGGTCGGCGAGATGGCCTACCTGGCGCCCAACCCGCTGCTGCGCAAGCACAGCACCGACATCCGCGTGAGCGAGGAGTGCACCACCATCTCCTTCACGCCCGAGACCCTGGCCCAGCTCAGCCGCGAGTGCCAGCACCGCTTCGACCGCGGCTTCATCCAGGTGCTGGTGCGCCGCCTGCACGCCGCCCACGAGTCGCTGGCGCATCCGCGTCGCATCCTCTGACGCGCACAGCCGCGCGGCGTCAACCGAATCAGGGACCCGGCGTTGCGGGGCTGCGCGTCCGCGTGTTGGAATCAACCCGTCCCCACCCCCCCATTTCGATTGGAGTGCATCCCATGACCAAGTCCCTGTTCGCTGGCCTCACGCTGTGCTTGGCCGCCTTCACCGGCCAAGCCTTCGCGGCCAACGCTGCCTGCGATGCCCAGGCCGCCGAGAAGAAGCTGGCCGGCGCGGCCAAGACCAGTTTCTTGAAGAAGTGCGAGGCCGATGCTGGCGGTTCGTCGTCCGCTTGCGAAGCCGCCGCTGCCGAGAAGAAGCTCGCCGGGGCCGCCAAGGCCAGCTTCATCAAGAAGTGCGAGAAGGACGGCGCTGGCGGGAGTGCTGATGCCGGCTCTGCTGCCTGCGAGAAGTCCGCCGCCGACAAGAAGCTGGCCGGCGCCGCCAAGAACAGCCACATCAAGAAGTGCATGGCCGACGCGGCCGCTTCGGCGCCGAAGTGATCTGAGGCTCGCTCGCGTCAAGATCGAGTCAAAAGGGCCGCACCCGGTGCGGCCCTTTTTGTTTCAAACCACGTGGCAGGCCACCTGCCGGCCATCGACCTCGCGCAGCAGCGGCGTCTCCTCGGCGCAGCGCGCGGTCGCCAGCGGGCAGCGCTTGTGGAAGGCGCAGCCAGAGGGCGGGTTCAGGGGGCTGGGCAGTTCGCCCTTGAGCAGGATGCGTTCGCGCCGGTCGGCCGCGTGCAACTGCGGCGTGGCGCTCATCAGCGCGCGGGTGTAGGGGTGTTGCGGCGCGGCAAAGATGCGGCGCTTGTCGCCCACTTCTACCGCGCTGCCAAGGTACATCACCATCAACTCGTCGGCCACGTGCTCGACCACGCTGAGGTTGTGCGAGATGAAGACGTAGGCCGTCTGGAACTCGGCCTGCAGGTCCAGGAAGAGGTTCAGGATCTGGGCCTGGATGGACACATCGAGCGCGCTCACCGGCTCGTCGGCCACCACGATGCCGGGGTTCAGGATCATGGCCCGCGCGATGGCGATGCGCTGGCGCTGGCCGCCCGAGAACATGTGTGGGTAGCGACGCAGGTGCTCGGGCCGCAAGCCGACCTTGCTGGCCAGTTGCGCCACGCGCTCGTTGCGTTCGGCGGCTGAGAGCCCACCCGCAATCACCAGCGGCTCGGCCAGCGTGCTGGCGATGGTGCGGCGCGGGTTGAGCGAGGCATAGGGGTTCTGGAAGACCATCTGCACCCGGCGCCGCAGGGCCTTGATCTGCGCTTTGTCGGCCGGGTCCACACGCACGCCGTCGATTTGCAAGTGGCCGCTGGTCGGCGGCTCGATCAAGGTGAGCTGCCGAGCCAAGGTGCTCTTGCCGCAGCCCGACTCGCCCACCACGGCCAGGGTCTGGCCCGCGCGCAGATCAAAGCTCACGCCATTGAGCGCCTTCACGGTGGCCGCCGGCGCGAACAGGCCACGGCTCACGCGGTAGTGGCGGGCCAGGGCCTCGGCTTGCAGCACCAGCTTGGGCTCAGCCATGGGCAGCCCCTTGCTTGAGCGGGAAGAAGCAGCGCACGCCATCGTGGAGTGGCGGTGACTCGGCTTGGCAGCGCGTCTGCACGTGGGGGCAGCGCGGTGCCAGCAGGCAGCCCGCCGGCCGGCCCAGCGCACCGGGCACGATGCCTGGCAGCGCGCTCAAGCGGCGCGTGCCCTTGTTCTGCTCCGGCAGCGAAGCCAGCAGCGCCTGTGTGTAGGGGTGGCGCGGCGCGTCAAAGAGGCCGGGCAAGGCGCCCGTCTCCACCACCTGGCCCGCGTACATCACGGCC
This sequence comes from uncultured Roseateles sp., assembly GCA_937871895.1. Classification (GTDB taxonomy): domain Bacteria; phylum Pseudomonadota; class Gammaproteobacteria; order Burkholderiales; family Burkholderiaceae_C; genus Pelomonas. Next base: position 2,974 of record CALMQC010000105.1, read on the forward strand.
ACCTGATGCCGGCAACCCTCGGCCATCTCGGCCACCACCGCGAGGTCGTGCGTGATCATCACGAGACCCATGCCCTGCTCGCGCTGCAGCTTGCGCAGCAGGGCCATGATCTGGGCCTGGATGGTGACGTCCAGCGCCGTGGTGGGCTCGTCGGCAATCAAGAGCTTGGGCTTGCAGGCAATCGCCATCGCGATCATCACGCGCTGGTTCATGCCGCCCGAGAGCTGGTGCGGGTAGGCGTCCAGCCGGTTCGCCGCGTCGGGGATCTCGACCAGCTCCAGCAGCTCCACCACCCGGTCGCGCGCGGCGCGCGTGCTCATGCCGAGGTGGGCCTTCAGCACTTCGGCGATTTGCGCGCCCACCGTGTAGCTGGGGTTCAGGCTCGTGAGCGCATCCTGGAAGACCATCGCCACTTCGCGTCCGACGAGGCGGCGGCGGTCGTGTCTGCTTAGGCGCAGCAGGTCCTGGCCTTGGAACGCTATGGCGTCGGCCGTGACGTGGCCGGTGGCGTCGATGAGGCCCATGACGGCGAGCATGCTGACCGATTTGCCGGAACCGGATTCACCGACGATGCCGATGAATTCGCCAGGTTCTACGGTGAGCGAGAGGGCGTCGACGGCTTTGAAGTGGCCGAACTCGACATTGAGGTTTTGGATGTGGAGGAGGCTCATTGCGTGGGGCCTCCTGGGGGTGGGTTGAGGGCAAGGCCCATGCCGGGAGTCCGCCCCGGCGGGCGGGTAACTTTCTTCTGTCTTGCCAGAAGAAAGTCACCAAAGAAGAGGCGCTTAACGCAATCCGCATCCCGCACGGAACTTCGCTCGCGCTGCTCGGGCCAAGAACTTCCGAGAAGCGAACCGCTTCGCTCTCGCCTCCGGCTTATCCAGAGCCCGAAGCATCGAGGCTCTCGGCCGCTTAAGTCGCGGCTGAACGCCGACGACTGAGAAAACAGCCCAAACAGCCGCGTCGCC
>CALMQC010000106.1 GCA_937871895.1 uncultured Roseateles sp.
GAAAGGCGCCCAGCTCGGCAGCCGTCACGGTGTAGGCGTGCAGCACGCCGGGCAGCAGTCGGTAGCTGCCATCGCCGGGCACGCTGCTCAAAGGTCCCGTGCAGCCGGTGGTCTGGCCCAGCGGGCACTGGATGCTGCCGGCGTAGGGGTCGGCATCAGTGAAGCGCAGGTAGACGTCGAACTGGGTGCCCGTGCCGTTCTGCGTCACGCTGTAGTCGTTGTCGGTGCCGGCCAGGATCAGGTAGCTGCCGTTGTTGAGTTTGGGGCCGATGGCCAGGCCTTCCCACTTTTCCGGGCTCTTGCCGCCCAGCTGTGCCAGCGTGTTGGCGTCCAGATCAATGACCGGTGCCGACTTGCTGACCTTGGTGTAGCTGCCGGCTGCGGCCGTCGCGAGGTTGATGCCTGTCACGTCGGTCGCGCCGGTCAGGTCGATGCGGTAGACCTCCTTGTCGGCGGTAGCCAGCTCAGCCCCGATGCCCACGCCCCGGTTGTTGCGCTCCAGCACGAAGAACTCGTGGTCATTGATGGCCACCAGGGCCGACACGCCTTGGCCTTGGCTACTGCGCTTCATGGCGTAGGCGTACTGCCCCACGGCCAGACCGGTGCTGGTGTCGAACTTGACGATGCGGTTGATGCTGCCGCTGCCACCGCCTTCGTCCAGCATCGCGCTTTGCAGCACGGCGTAGGCATAGTTGCCGTCCGGGCTGACGGCCAGGCCTTCAAAGCCCCGGTTGGTGCGCTTGCCGGCGGTGTTGCCGGTGTCGCCTGCAAAGTTGGGCGTGCCCGTGCCGGCGTTGCGCGGGATCAGGTTGGCCGGCGTGATGTAGGTGCGCACCAGCTCGCCGCTGCGCGTGAACTCGCGCACCGAGGGGCCGTATTCGTCAGACACCAGCAGGTTGCCCGTCTTCGGGAGCACGACGATGCCCTCGGAGTCATGCGCCAGGCCCAGCGTGTTGCTGGGGCTGGGAGCAATGCCGTTGAGCGGGTTGCCGTTGCTGCCGAACACCACGGTCTGCACGATCTTGAAGTTGCTGATCGCGCCGGTGTTGGCGTCCACGTCGAGCGTGAAGCGCTGTGCGCGCGTCGCGTAGTCCAGCGTGCCACCGCCGGGGCCGCGGTCCGACAAGCCCCACCACACGTTGCGATTGCGGTCGTAGTAGATGTCTGAGAAATAGCCCACGCGGCCGTTGTTGACCGAGGCGCCGCCCGAGAGGTCGAGCAGGTCGCCGGACAGAGCAAGGCCATTGACGAAGCTGGCGGCCGAAGCGGCGCTTGGTGCCAGGCCAAGGCCGAGGCTCAGCGAGGCGAGGGACAAAGTGAAGAAGGGACGGAGTTTCAAGGCGGCTCCAGACTGCAGGCATGAAAGCCTGCGAGCCTAAGGAGCCGAGATGAAAGCTGTGTGACGGAGGCCGCCGCCTACCGGCTCAAAAATCCCTTCAGCCGGTCCTTCACCTTTTCCTTGATCACGTCCTTCTTGGCCTCGATCTGCTCCTTCACGCGGCCCAAGGCGAGGCCGGACAGGTCGGGGCGGATGGTCGGGTCAGACATCGTGCCGGTGATCTTGACCGGGATGTTGGCCAGCTTCAGGTCGGCCATGCCGGCAGCGTCGGCCTCGGC
>CALMQC010000107.1 GCA_937871895.1 uncultured Roseateles sp.
ACTCGCGACCTCAACCTTGGCAAGGTTGCGCTCTACCAACTGAGCTATTCCCGCGTGGTCTTCACTGAAGCAATGCCGTTTCAGCGAAGCTGCGATTGTATACGAAATCGAGCCACCAAATCAAGTTCAGTGCGGCACCACGGAGGCCTGCGCGGGCGCTGGATTGGGCGCGACAGCGACCTCTTCCTCCGGCAACGGTGTGGGCGCCTTTTCGAGCGCGACCTCAAGCACGCGATCGATCCAGCGGACCGGCACGATCTCCAGATGGTTCTTGACGTTCTCGGGGATGTCTTGGAGGTCCTTGACGTTTTCCTCCGGAATCATCACGGTCTTGATGCCCCCACGGTGCGCTGCCAGGAGCTTCTCCTTGAGGCCGCCAATCGCCGTCACTTCGCCGCGCAAGGTGATCTCGCCAGTCATCGCCACATCGGCCCGTACCGGAATACCGGTCAAGGTCGAGACAAAGGCCGTGGTCATGGCGATGCCAGCACTCGGCCCGTCCTTGGGCGTGGCGCCGTCAGGCACGTGGATGTGCACATCGCGCTTGTCGAAGATTTCGTCCTTGATGCCCAGCAGCCGAGCCCGTGAACGCACCACGGTGCGCGCCGCCTCGACGGACTCCTTCATCACATCGCCCAGCGAGCCGGTACGGATGATGTTGCCCTTGCCAGGCATGGCCGTGGCTTCGATGGTGAGCAGATCACCGCCCACCTCGGTCCACGCCAGGCCGACAACTTGCCCGACCTGGTTCTTCTTCTCGGCACGACCGAAGTCGAACTTGCGCACGCCCAGGTAATCGTGGAGGTTGTCCTCGTTGACGACCACCTTGCCTTCATAGGTCTTGAGCTGAACGCCCTTGACCACCTTGCGGCAGATCTTGGACAGCTCGCGCTCCAGCGAACGCACGCCGGCTTCACGCGTGTAGTAGCGGATCACACCACGGATCGCCGATTCCTCGACGTCCATTTCCTCGTCCTTGACGCCATTGTTCTTGCGCTGCTTGGGCAGCAAGTAGCGCTGGGCGATGTTGACCTTTTCGTCTTCGGTGTAGCCCGAGAGACGAATGACTTCCATCCGGTCCAGCAGCGCTGGCGGGATGTTCATCGAATTGGACGTGGCGACGAACATCACGTCCGACAAGTCGAAATCGACCTCGACGTAGTGATCGCTGAAGGTGTGGTTTTGCTCGGGGTCGAGCACCTCGAGCAAGGCCGAGGACGGGTCGCCCCGGAAGTCCATGCCCAGCTTGTCGATCTCGTCAAGCAGGAAGAGCGGATTGCGAGTGCCGACCTTGGACAGCGACTGCAGCACCTTGCCTGGCATGGAGCCGATGTAGGTGCGGCGGTGGCCGCGAATCTCGGCTTCGTCGCGCACGCCACCAAGCGCCATGCGGACGAACTTGCGCTCTGTCGCGCGGGCGATGCTCTGGCCGAGCGAGGTCTTGCCCACGCCCGGAGGGCCGACCAAGCAAAGGATGGGCGCCTTGACCTTGTCGACGCGCTGCTGGACCGCGAGGTACTCAAGGATGCGTTCCTTGACCTTTTCGAGGCCGAAGTGGTCTTCATTCAACACCGCCTCGGCATTGGCGAGGTCGTGCTTGATCTTGGTCTTCTTGCTCCAGGGCAGGCTGACCAAGGTGTCGATGTAGTTGCGCACCACGGTGGCCTCGGCCGACATGGGCGACATCAGCTTGAGCTTCTTGAGCTCAGCATCGGCCTTCTTGCGTGCCTCCTTGGGCATGCGGGCGGCCTTGATCTTCTTGTCGAGCTCTTCGAGGTCGGCGCCCTCTTCGCCGTCGCCAAGTTCCTTCTGGATGGCCTTGACCTGCTCGTTCAGGTAGTACTCGCGCTGGCTCTTCTCCATCTGGCGCTTGACACGGCCACGGATGCGCTTTTCCACCTGCAGGATGTCGACCTCGTGCTCGAGCAGATCGAGCAGCTTTTCAAGGCGCTGACCCACGTCGGGCAGATCCAGCACGGCCTGCTTGGCATCGAGCTTGAGCGGCAGATGAGCCGCAATGGTGTCGGCCAGTCGGCCGGCATCGTCGATACCGCCGATGGAGGTGAGGATCTCGGGCGGGATCTTCTTATTGAGCTTGACGTATTGGTCAAACTGCTGCGTCACCGCGCGACGCAGCGCCTCGACCTCGGGACGGTGCTCGGTTTCGGGAGGCACGGGCACCACCTGGGCGCTGAAGTGCTCTCCATCAGTGATCACTTCGGTTCGGGCGCGCTGCACGCCTTCGACGAGCACCTTCACGGTGCCGTCCGGCAACTTCAGCATCTGCAAGATGCTGGAGACGCAGCCGACCTCGAACATGTCCTCCGCCTTGGGCTCATCCTTGCTGGCGGCCTTCTGGGCGACGAGCATGATCTGCCGGCCAGCCTCCATGGCAGCTTCGAGCGCCTTGATGGACTTGGGCCGCCCGACAAACAGCGGGATGACCATGTGCGGAAACACGACCACATCGCGCAGCGGCAGCAGCGGCAGCGTGATGGGTTCGGCGGGAAGTACGGTATGACCGGACATGTGGACCTCTCTTTCTCAAGCCCATCTAGGGCCTGAGAGGGCAAATGCAAGTCAATGCCACCGAATGGTGGAACTCAGGCGCTGGCCTTCGCCTGTTCGCGATAGACCAGCAAGGGGCGTGCCGACGGATCGTCGATGTTGTGCTCGTCGAGCACGACTTTTTCGACGCTCTCAAGCGTGGGGAGGTCAAACATGGTGTCGATCAGGGCTTGCTCCATGATGGAGCGCAGCCCGCGCGCACCCGTCTTGCGGGCCAGCGCCTTGCGCGCGATCGCGCCCAGCGCCGACACCCGGATCTCGAGCTCGACGCCATCCATCTGGAACAGCTGTTGGTACTGCTTGACGAGCGCGTTCTTGGGCTCGGTCAGGATCTGGATCAGCGCGTCTTCGGTCAGCTCGCCCAAGGTGGCCACCACCGGCAGGCGACCCACCAGTTCCGGGATCAAGCCAAACTTGATCAGATCTTCAGGTTCGACTTCGCGGAACAGTTCGGAGACCTTGCGCTCAGACTTGCTCTTGACCGTGGCACCAAAGCCGATACCGGACTTCTCGGAGCGGTTTTGGATCACCTTCTCCAGCCCATCGAAAGCGCCGCCGCAGATGAACAGGATGTTGGTGGTGTCGATCTGCAGGAAGTCTTGATTGGGGTGCTTGCGTCCCCCTTGAGGCGGGACGCTGGCCATCGTGCCTTCGACCAGCTTGAGCAGCGCCTGCTGCACGCCTTCGCCCGATACGTCGCGCGTGATGGACGGGTTGTCGGCCTTGCGCGAGATCTTGTCGATCTCGTCGATGTAGACGATGCCGCGCTGAGCGCGCTCGACGTCGTAATTGCAGTTCTGCAGCAGCTTCTGGATGATGTTCTCGACGTCTTCACCCACGTAGCCGGCTTCGGTCAACGTGGTGGCGTCGGCGATCACGAAGGGCACGTTCAGCAGCCGTGCCAACGTCTGCGCGAGCAGCGTCTTGCCGGAACCGGTAGGCCCGATGAGCAGGATGTTGCTCTTGGACAGCTCGACCGAGTCCTTGGCCGTGCTCATGTGGCGCAGGCGCTTGTAGTGGTTGTAGACCGCCACCGCCAGCGTGCGCTTGGCGGTCTCTTGGCCGATCACGTACTGATCGAGGCTGGACTTGATCTCGTTCGGCGTCGGCAGGTCGGAGCGCGTTTGCCGGGCTGCAGTTGCAGGCGCCGGTGCGGCAACTTCATCCCGAACGATGTCATTGCACAGCTCGATGCACTCGTCGCAGATGAAGACGGAGGGGCCCGCGATCAGCTTCTTGACCTCGTGCTGACTCTTGCCGCAGAACGAGCAGTAGAGGACCTTTTCGCTGGAGCTGCCTTTTTTCTCGGCCATGAAACCTTGGCGCCTTCGCGCGTAAAACCAGTCGCGGTGCAGGACCGCGTGAGTTGATGATAGTCCAAAGCCCCCACACGACCTTCCTGCAAGAAGGGGCCCGGAAAGCGCCTGACTCGGAGGGTCAACCTCCGAGCTTCAGCGTCATGGACGATGTTCTAGCACCTGATCGATCAGCCCGTATTCCTGAGCTTCCGGTGCGGACATGAAGTAATCACGCTCCGTGTCGAGTTGGATCTTCTCCAGGCTCTGCCCCGTGCGGTCGGCCAGGATGCGGTTGAGCGCATCGCGGGTCTTCAGGATCTCGCGGGCATGGATCTCGATGTCCGTCGCTTGGCCCTGCGTGCCGCCCAGCGGCTGATGGATCATGACCTTGGCATTGGGCAGCGAGTAGCGCTTGCCCTTGGCGCCAGCGGCCAGCAAGAAGGCGCCCATGCTGGCGGCCATGCCCATGCACAGGGTCGAGACCTCGGGCTTGATGAACTGCATGGTGTCGTAGATCGACATGCCGGCCGACACGCTGCCGCCGGGGCTGTTGATGTAGAGCGAGATCTCCTTGTCGGGGTTCTCGCTCTCCAGGAACAGCAACTGCGCGACGACGAGGTTGGCGACCGCATCGTTGACCGGGCCGACCAGGAACACGATGCGCTCGCGCAGCAGGCGCGAGTAGATGTCATAGGCGCGTTCACCGCGGCCAGACTGTTCGATGACGATGGGCACCATGCCCAGATTGCGGGTGTCGAGCGCGCTCATTCAGATCCTTGACGACGAGGGACGAGAGTCATGTCCCCATTATGGCGAGCCAAAAAGCAAGGCGCCGGGCCTTACGGCGCGGCGCCTTCACTGGAAAAGGGGTGATTAACCCTGGCTGGCCATCAGTTCGTCAAAAGGCAAGGCCTTCTCGACGACCTTGGCATTGGCCAACACGAAATCGGCCACGTTGTTTTCGACGACGACGCCTTCCACCTCGGCCATGCGATCGCGGTCACCCAGGTACCAGCGCATCACGTCGGCGGGCTTCTCGTAGCTCTGCGACAACTCTTCGATGTGAGCACGCAGTTGCTCCGGCTTGGCATTGAGGTTGTTGGCACGAACCAGCTCACCCACGATCAGGCCCAGGCGCACGCGGCGCTCGGCCTGCGGCTTGAAGATGTCGGCCGGGATCTCGGCCTTGTCGGCATCCTTGACGCCGCGCTTCTTCAGGTCCTCGCGGGCCTGGCCCACCATGCGCTGGGCCTCGTTCTCGACCAGGGCATTGGGAACGTCAAGCTCGGCCAGCTTGATCAGCGCTTCCATCGCGGCGCTCTTGTTGCGCGCGAGCACGCGGAACTTGATCTCGCGCTCGAGGTTCTTCTTGATGTCGGCACGCAGACCTTCAACGGTCGCTTCCTTGATGCCCAGAGCCTTGGCAAAGGCCTCGTTCACTTCGGGCAGGTGCTGGGCCTCGATCTTCTTGACGGTGACCAGGAAGTCGGCTTCCTTGCCGGCCACGTCCTTGCCGTGATAGTCCTCGGGGAACTGCAGCGGGAAGGTCTTGGACTCGCCCGACTTCATGCCACGCACGGCAGCGTCGAACTGCTCCAGCATCTGGCCTTCACCGATCAGGAACTGGAAGCCTTCGGCCTTGCCGCCTTCGAAGGGCTCGCCGTCGATCTTGCCTTCGAAGTCGATGGTGACGCGATCACCGGCCTGGGCGACATCGCTGGCTGCGCGCTGGGCGAAGCTGCGGCGCTGCTTGCGCAGGATCTCGACGGTCTTGTCGATGGCCTCTTCGGTCACCTCGCTGGCGACGCGCTCAACCTCGGCCTGGCTCAGATCGCCGATCTTGACTTCCGGGTACACCTCGAAGGTGGCGTCAAAAGCCATCTGGCCTTCGGGCGCTTCGGACTTTTGCTCAATGCGGGGCATGCCGGCCACGCGCAGCTTGGCTTCGTTGGCCGCGCTGAAGAAGGCCTGGCCGACCTTGTCATTGACCACTTCGTACTGCACGTTGTAGCCGTAGCGCTGGGCCACGACGTTCATCGGCACCTTGCCGGGACGGAAGCCGTCGGCCTTGACAGTGCGCGCCAGCTTCTTGAGGCGGGACTCGACTTCGCTGTTGATGTCAGCGGCCGCCACGGTGAGGGTGATGCGGCGTTCGAGCTTTTCGAGGGTTTCGACGGTGACAGCCATGTTGACTCTTGCAGAACAACGGTTGAATGGAGTGGTGCGCGGGGCCGGACTCGAACCGGCACGCCCGTGAAGGCGTCAGGACCTAAACCTGGTGCGTCTACCAATTTCGCCACCCGCGCGAGAAGGTAGGCGCTGCCGAGGAGGCTCGGTACAGAGCAACCCCGGCGAGCCGGTAGGCAATTCGGCAAACCCGCGATTGTAGCGAGCCTTGTCGGCCTCAGCCGGCCGGGCTGGGCCGTGGCGGCGCGTCGCCCGGCGGGAGCTCCGGCAAGTCGTCCTCAGGCCAGGGCGACTCGGTCACCTCCAGACCCTGCGACACGGTCGGAGCAAAGGCAGCGTCTGCCGGCCCCTCAGGCCCGACATCGAAGACTTCGGTGTCCTGCATCGCGTCCGGCGGCTCGTCGCCCGGGTTGCCGACTCGGAACCAGGCGGCGTACATCGCCGGCAGCGCCAGCAAGGTCAGCACCGTTGCCACGACCAGGCCACCCATGATGGCCACGGCCATGGGGCCCCAGAAGACGCTGCGCGACAGCGGGATCATGGCCAGGACCGCTGCGGCCGCCGTGAGCACGATAGGCCGGAAGCGCCGCACCGCCGCCTCGATGATGGCCTCGGCATCCGGGACGCCACGGGCGCGGTCCTGCTCGATCTGGTCGATCAGGATCACCGAGTTGCGCTGGATCATGCCCATCAGCGCAATCACGCCGAGCAGGGCCACAAAGCCAAACGGGCGATTCAGCAGCAGCAAGGCTGCAGCGACACCGGCAATCCCGAGCGGCCCAGTCAGGAAGACCAGCATCGCGCGGCTGAAGCTGTGCAACTGCAGCATGAGCAAGGTGAAAGTGATGAACAGCATGATGGGCACGCCCACGGCAATGGAGCCCTGGCCCTTACTGCTTTCTTCAACGGCACCGGCAATCTCCATCCGGTAGCCGCTGGGCATCTTCTGGCTGAGCGCTTCAAGCTGCGGCCAGACTTCGCGGGTCACCGTCGCGCCCTGCATGCCCTCGGCCACATCGCCTTGCACGGTCACCGCGTAATTGCGCCCCTCGCGCCACAGCACGCCGGGCTCCCACTCGAAATTGACCTTGGCGATCTGCAGCAGCGGCACGGCGCGGCCCGTGGCAGTGGGCACATAGGCGTTGCCGATGTCGGTGATGACTTCGCGCTCTTCGAGCGGCTGGCGCAGCACGATGTCGATCAGCTTGTCAGCCTCGCGGTATTGGCCGATCACGGTGCCGGACAGCAGGGTGCGCGCCGCCTGAGCCAGGCTCTGGCTGCTCACGCCCAGTGCGCGCGCCTTGTCCTGGTCCACCAGCAGGCGCAGCACCTTGACCGACTCGTTCCAGTTGTCGTTCACGCCGCGCATGTGCGGGTTGGTGCGCAGGATCGCTTTGGCCTGGTCGGCCCACTGGCGCACCACCTGCGGGTCGGCACCGACGACGCGGAACTGCACCGGGTAGGGCACGGGCGGGCCGTTGGGCAGCAGCTTGGCGCGGCCCCGGGCCTCGGGGAATTCGTCGGCCAGGATCTGCGGCAGGCGCTGGCGCAGCGCCTCGCGTTCAGCAAGCGACTTGGGCAGCAGGATGCTCTGCGCCACATTGACCTGCGGAAAGATCTGATCAAGCGGCAGATAGAACCGCGGCACGCCCGAACCCACCCAGGTGCTGACCGACTGCAGGCTGGGCTCCTGCAGCATGCGCGCTTCAAACCGGCGGGCCAGGCGATCGGTCTCCTGAATGGTGGAACCCTCGGGGAGCCACAGATCGACCAAGATCTCGGGCCGGCTCGAATCCGGGAAGAACTGCTGCTGCACCTTGCCCATGCCGGCCAGGCCCAGCACGAAGATCAACACCGTGATGCCGATGGTCTTCCAGCGGTGCACCACGCACCAGGCGACCAGCCGGCGAAAGCGGGCATAGAAGGGGGTGTCGAAAATCTCGTGTGGCTGCCCTTCAGCGTGCGGCCGCGTGCGCAGCAGCAAGGCGCCCAGGTAGGGCACGAAGTAGACCGACACGAACCACGAGATGACCAGCGCCGCCGCCGTGACGGCAAAGATGGCGAAGGTGTATTCACCCACCGTCGAGCGCGCCAGGCCGATGGGCAAAAAGCCCACCGCCGTGATCAAGGTGCCCGTCAGCATCGGCATGGCCGTCACGTCGTAGGCGAAGGTGGCGGCGCGGAGCTTGTCGTAGCCCTCTTCCAGCTTGCGCACCATCATCTCGACGGCAATGATGGCGTCGTCCACCAGCAGGCCCAGGGCAATGATCAGCGAGCCCAACGAGATCTTGTGCAGGCCCACGCCCCAGTACAGCATGGTGACGAAGGTGATCGCCAGCACCAATGGGATGGTGATGCCCACCACCAGACCGGGCCACACGTCGATGCTGAACTTGAAGCCCGGCCGCATGTGGAGGCCCAAGCTCAGGAAGCTGACGGCCAACACCACCACCACGGCCTCGATCAGCACGTGCACAAACTCGCCGACCGAGGTGGTCACGGCCTTGGGCTGGTCCTGGATCTTGTCGAGCCGGATGCCGGCCGGCAACTCGGCTTCGATCGCCTTGGTCGCGTCGGCCAAGGCATTGCCCATGGCGATGATGTCGCCGCCCTTGGCCATCGAGACGCCGAGGGCCAGCACCTGCTTGCCTTGGTGGCGCACCATGACGGCCGGTGGGTCCACATAGGCGCGATGGATGGTGGCGATGTCGCCCAGGCGCAGGCTGCTGAAGCTGCCCGTTGCGGGGTTGACGGCGCGGATCGGGAATGCCTCCAGCGCCTGGACCGAGTTGAACTGCCCCTGGACGCGCACCTGCAGGTTGGCCGTGCCGGCATTCAGGACGCCCGCCCCCTCCACCGCGTTCTGGGCGTTGAGCTGGCCGATCACCTGGTTGAAGTCCAGGCCCATCTGCGCCAGGCGCTTGTGCGAGATCTCGATGAAGACCTTCTCGGCCTGGGCACCAAAGATCTCGACCTTGGCCACGTCCTTGACCTGCAGCAGCACCTGGCGGACCCGGTCGGCCTGCTCGCGCAACTCTTCCTGGCTGAAGCCATCGGCGGTCAGCGCGTAGATGGTGCCGTAGACGTCGCCAAACTCGTCGTTGAAGAACGGCCCGATCACGCCCTGCGGCAGCGTGGGCCGCATGTCGCCAATCTTCTTGCGCACCTGGTACCAGGCGTCCGGCACTTCCTTGGGCGGCGTGTTGTCCTTCAGCAGGAAGATGGTGAGCGACTCACCCGGCTTGGTGTACGAACGGATCTTGTCCGCGTGGTTCACCTCCTGCAGCGTCTTCTCGATCTTGTCGGTGACCTGATCGGCCACCTGCTGGGCCGTGGCGCCTGGCCAGAAGGCCTGCACCACCATCGCCCGGAAGGTGAAGGGCGGGTCTTCGTCCTGCCCCAGTTGGAAGTAGGCCGCAAAGCCCATCAGCATCAGCACCACCATCAGGTAGCGCGTCAGCGCCGGGTGCTCCAGCGCCCACCGGGACAGGTTGAAGCCCGTGGATTCGTCGTCCTGGATCATGCGTGGCCCCGGTCAGTGCGAGGCTGCGGGCGCGGCCGGTGCAGGCGCGGCAGCGCGTGGCGGCTGGTAGCGCTTGACCTTCTGCCCCGGCGACAGCGTGTGCACACCGGCCACCACCACTTCCTGGCCCTTGCTCAAGCCGGCGGCAATCACCACCTCATTGCCATCGGCGCCGGCGGGCTGCACGGGCACGGCATTGACCGTCATGCTGGAGGGGTCCAGCACCCAGACCACGGACTTGCCGCCCTGCTCGGTCAGGGCCGTCGTCGGCAGCTTGATCACGTCGTTCGCCACTGGCAGGTCCAGCACCACCGTGGCCGTCTGGCCCAGCTTGGCCTCAACGCGGCCCAGGTCGGCCTTCACGAGAAAGGTGCGCGTCACCGGGTCAGCCGCCGCCGCAACCTCGCGCAATTGCACGGGCACGGCATCGTCACGGCCCCAGAGACGCACCTTGAGTGCGCCGGGCCGACTGGCAACCGCGGCCCGCAACTGGGCCACACGGTCCTCGGGCACCGAGAACACCACGTCGCGTGGGCCGTCCAGCGCCACGCGCAGCACCGGCTGGCCTGCCGGCAGCACCATGCCAGGTTCAGCCTCCACGCCGGTCACCACGCCGGCGACGTCGGCCACCAGCTGCGCATAGGCGGCCTGGTTGACCTGAGCGTCGGCCTGCGCCCGCGCTTGGTCGAGCTGGGCCTGGGCGGCCTTGAAGGCACTGTCACGCCGCTCCAACTCGGCGGCCGAGATGAAGCCCTTTTGCTGCAACTCAACGAAGCGCTTGTAGTCAGCCCCAGCTTGATCACGCCCGGTACGGGCTGCAGCCACGGCGGCCTCGGCCGCGCCACGCGCCAGGACCAGGTCCTTGCTGTCGATGCGCGCCAGCACCTGGCCCGCTTTCACGCTGTCGCCCAGGTTGACCTCGCGCTGTAGCAGCTTGCCCGGCACCCGGAAGGCCAGCCGCGATTCGATGCGCGCCCGCACCTCGGCCGCATACTCGTGGGACTGCGCGGCCATGCCCGATGCGACCACCACGGTCCGAACGGCCCGCAAGGGCTCGGGCTGGGCTGGCGGCTTGCCGCAAGCTGCCAGGATGGCAGCAGCCAGCAGGACCAGCACAATCTTGAAACTTTGCATGCGCGACCTTGTCGTCTCGCACCGGGCAACAGCCCCGGCGCGAAGCCCTGAAAAATAAATGACCGGTGGGTCAGTAATGTATTCAGCGCTCGCCGGCAGTGTCAAACCCCCAACCCGCGATTGCGTCTGCTGCGCCGTGAGCGTCGACCACTACGAGAACTTTCCCGTCGCTTCGTGGCTGTGCCCGCCACAGCTGCGTCCCGCCGTGGTGGCGCTGTATCACTTTGCCCGCACTGCAGACGATATTGCCGACGAAGGCGACGCCAATGCAACAACAAGGCGGCAATTGTTGGCTGACTACCGGGCTGATCTGGCCCGGGTGTATGCCGGCCAGCCCGCGAGCGAGCGCTGGCGCGAGCGCGTGTTTGCCGCCGTGGCGCGTGAGCGGCATCGCCTCGACCCATCCCTACTGACCTTGCTGGTCGAGGCCTTCGAGCAGGATCTGGAGCCCCCGCGCTACCAGGACCGCGCCCACCTGCTGGACTACTGCCGCCGCTCGGCCAACCCCATCGGCCGCCAGTTGCTGGCCCTCTACGGCCAGACCGACCCGACCAGCCTGGCCGAGTCGGACGCGATCTGCAGCGCGCTGCAGCTGATCAACTTCTGGCAGGACTTCAGCCGCGACGGCCCGCGTGGCCGGCTGTATGTGCCGCAGTCCGACCTGGATGCCCACGGCGTGTCCGCCGACGACATCCTGGCCTGCCGCGACAGCCCCGCAGCGCGCGCCCTGATCCGGGCCTTGTGCCAGTGGGCGCGGGGTCTGATGCAGCAGGGCGCACCGCTGGCGCTGCGCCTTCCTGGCCGTGCCGGCTGGGAATTGCGCTTGGTCGTGCAAGGCGGGCTGGCAATCCTGGCCAAAATCGAGGCCATGCACTTCGCCAGCCTGCTTCGCCGCCCCCGCCTCACCGCGTGGGATGCCCCCGCCCTGCTCTGGCGTGCCCTGAGGATGCGTGCATGACCCCGCAGCAGTACGTGCAGGAGAAAGCGGCCGCCAGCGGGTCGAGCTTCTATTACGCGTTTCTCTTCCTGCCGCCGCCGAAGCGCGCGGCCATCACAGCCTTCTATGCGTTCTGCCGCGAGGTCGACGACGTGGTGGACGAGGCCAGCGACCTGGGCGTTGCCGCGACCAAGCTGGCCTGGTGGCGTCAGGAGGTCGCACGCGCCTTTGCCGGCACGCCGCAGCATCCGGTGATGCAGGCCCTGATGCCGCAGGTGAGCCTTTACGGCCTGAAGGCCGAGCAGTTGCTGGCCGTGATCGAAGGCTGCGAGATGGACTTGCAGCAGACCCGCTACCTCGACTTCGCCGGCCTCGCCCGCTACTGCCATCTGGTGGCCGGCGTGGTGGGTGAGGTGGCCTGCCAGATCTTCGGCCAGCCCTCGGCGCAGACCTTCGCCTACGCCCACAAGCTGGGTCTGGCGATGCAACTCACCAACATCATCCGCGACGTGGGCGACGACGCGCGGCGCGGCCGCATCTACCTGCCCGTGGATGAGTTGCAGCAGTTTGACGTCAAGGCCAACGAGATCCTGCTGCGCGCCGCACCTTGGGGCTATAGCGACCGGTTCACGGCCTTGATGCGCTTCCAGGCCCAGCGTGCCCACGCCCTGTTCGACGAGGCACTGGCCCTGCTGCCCAAAGACGAGCGGCGCGACCAGAAGACCGGCCTGATGATGGCCCACATCTACCGTGCGCTGCTGCGCGAGGTGGAGCGAGAAAACTTCCAGGTGCTGCACCAGCGCATCTCGCTCACACCGCTGCGCAAGCTCTGGATCGCCATGCGCACGAACTGGATGACATGACCCACCCCCTACCGGCTGCGCCGGCCCCCTCAAGGGGGCGCCTCCGACAGCCCGGCCGAGCCGGTTCTGCGGAGGCCGCTGGATAGTGAAAGCCTTGGTCGTCGGTGGCGGTTGGGCTGGCTTGGCGGCGGCGGTTGATCTGGTCGAGGCTGGCCAGCAGGTCACGCTGCGCGAGATGGCCCCTCAACTGGGAGGCCGGGCCCGCAGCGTGCCCGGCGAGCCGGTCTGCGACAACGGCCAGCACATCCTGATCGGTGCCTACGTCGAGACGCTGGCGCTGATGCGGCGCGTGGGCGTCGACGCCGAGGCCGCGCTGCTGCGCACGCCCCTGCACCTGCCCTACCCTGGCGAGCCCGGCCTGCGCCTGCCCGGCGGGCCGCCCCTGCTCAGCTTCACGCGCGGAGTGCTGACCCACAGCACTTGGCCGCTATCGGCACGGCTGGCGCTGCTGATGCGGGCGGCGCTGTGGCTGATGCAAGGCTTCAAAGCCCCCGCCAATCTCACGGTGGCCGAGCTCGCCACCGGCCTGCCGGCCGTGCTGGCGCGGGATCTTGTGGAACCACTTTGCGTGGCGGCCCTCAATACGCCGGCCTCGCAAGCCAGCGCTCGGGTTTTTTTGCGGGTGCTGCGCGATGCCCTCTTCAGCGGCCCCGGCAGCGCCGACCTGCTGCTGCCACGCCAGCCGCTCGGCCAGCTGCTGCCTGAGCCGGCGCAGCGCTGGCTCCAGACTCGGGGCGCGCAGTTGCACCTGGGTGCCAGAGTCCAGCAGCTTCGCCGCGCAGCCGCTGGCTGGCAGGTCGATGGCGAAGACTTCGATGCCGTCGTGCTGGCCTGCAGTGCCCGCGAGGCGGCGCGGCTGACGGCCGAGTTCGCCCCCGACTGGTCGGCTCAGGCGGCGGCGTTCGAGTACCAGCCCATCGTCACCGTGAGTTTGCAAAGCCCGGGCAGCCGCCTGCAGGCGCCCATGGTCGCGCTGCGCGAAGGCCCCGACGCACCCGCCCAGTTCGTGTTCGACCATGGGCAGCTCGGCCTCGCGCCCGGACGCTTTGCCTTCGTCGTCAGCGGCGCCGCAAGCTGGGTGGCGCGTGGTGACGTGGCCGAGCGGGTGCGGGATCAGGCCATCGCCACGCTGCCCTGGGCGCAGCCGCCGGTGATCGAACGGGTACTGATCGAGAAGCGCGCCACCTTTGCCTGCACACCCGGGCTGCGCCGACCGCCCGCCGCCATCGCACCAGGCCTGGTGGCGGCGGGCGACTATGTGGCCGGCCCCTACCCCGCCACACTGGAGGGCGCAGTGCGCGCCGGCCGCGCCGCGTCTCGCTTGGTGGCAAGCGCTTCCGTCATGCAAAATCGGCCGCCATGAAGGACAAGCCGCCACAGACGCCCGCCATCCAGGTGCTGGAGCGCATGTTCGCGCTCTTGGACCTGCTCGCCAGCCACCAAGACCCGGTCTCGCTGAAAGCCCTGAGCGAAGCCACCGGCCTGCACCCCTCCACCGCCCACCGCATCCTGAACGACCTGACCATCGGCCGCTTCGTGGACCGCCCCGAAGCCGGCAGCTACCGGCTGGGCATGCGGCTGCTGGAGCTAGGCAACCTCGTCAAGGCGCGGCTGGACGTGCGCGACGCCGCCTTGCCCGCCATGCGCGAGCTGCACAAGTTCACCCACCAGCCGGTCAATCTCTCGGTGCGCCAGGGCGACGAGATCGTCTACATCGAGCGCACCTACTCCGAGCGCTCGGGCATGCAGGTGGTCCGCGCCGTGGGTGGGCGGGCGCCGCTGCATCTCACGTCGGTGGGCAAGCTCTTCCTCGCCAGCGACGACCCGCAGCGCGTGCGCGCCTATGCCACGCGCACCGGCCTCGCCGGCCACACGCGCAACAGCCTGACCGAGCTGGGCGGCCTGGAGCGCGAACTCGCGCTGGTGCGCCAACGGGGCGTGGCCCGGGACGACGAAGAGCTGGAGCTGGGCGTGCGCTGCATGGCCGCCGGCATCTACGACGACCAGTCCAAACTGGTGGCTGGCCTGTCCATCTCGGCGCCCGCCGACCGGCTGGAAGAAGCCTGGATCGCCCGGCTCAAGGAAACCGCCGCGCAGATCTCCAGCGCGCTCGGCTACCGCGGCTGATCAGCTGTTGCTGGGCTGCTGCAGCACCTGGGTGCTGAGCCACTTGCGCACGCGCTCGGCATCGGCAATCCGCGAGGCCTTGCCGCTGGAATCAAGCAGCACCATGATCAGCTTGCGCCCGGCCACACGTGCCTGCATCACCAGGCACTTGCCGGCCTCGTTGATGAAGCCGGTCTTTTGCAGACCGATGTCCCACAGCGGGCTGCCGATCAGGCCATTGGTGCTGCGGAACTGCACCAGCCGCTTGCCCAGCGCCACACGGGCCTGACGCGATGTCGAGAAGTCGCGCAGCAGCGGCACTTCGCTGGCGGCCTGGACCAGGCGAGCCAGGTCCTGAGCGCTGGATTGATTGCTGCTGGAGAGCCCCGTGGGCTCGACGTAGTGCGTGTCCGCCATGCCCAGCGCCGCCGCCTTGGCGTTCATGGCCTCCACGAAGGCCTGCAGTCCGCCGGGGTAGTGGCGCCCCAGCGCATTGGCCGCGCGGTTCTCGCTCGCCATCAGGGCCAGGTGCAGCATCTCCTCGCGCGTCAGCACGGTACCGGGCTGCAGGCGGGAGCGGGTGTTCTTCTCGGTGTCGATGTCCTCGCGGCCGATGGTCAGCTTCTCGTCGAGCGGCAGGCCAGCCTCGACGACCACCAGGGCGGTCATCAGCTTGGTGATGGACGCGATGGGCAGCACGGCCTGCGGGTTCTTGGAGAACAGGACTTCGTCGGACTCCTGGTCCACCACAAGCGCCACACTGGACTTGAGCGCGAGCGGGTCGTCCGCGGCGTGCAGGCCGTAGAGCTGGCCAAAGGTGGGCACGGCCGGCAGAGCCGCCGGCTTGCGCACGACCGAACGCACGGATTTGGCGGGTGCCTTGGCGGAGGCCTTGGCCGTCTTGGCCGAAGCCGGCTGGCGCTTGGCGGCGTTGGTTTCAGCCGCCAGCGCAGCGTGGCTCAGGGCCAGGGCGGCACACAGGGCAATGAGGCGGGAAGCGCTGAAAACGGGTCTCACGGACATCCTCCGGGCAGGGCGCCAAGTCTACGTGAGGCCTGGCCGCCCATGCACGGGAATCAGTGACTTAGGCCCGCCTGTTCAAGCATTTCCTCGGGTTACCCCGGGGTTTCAGCCCTGCGCCAGAACCTTTTCCGCCTTGCTCTGCAGCTTGTTCAGCGCCGAAAGATAGGCCTTGGCCGAGGCCACGACGATGTCCGGGTCGGCGCCGACGCCGTTGACGACGCGGCCGGCGTGCTGCAACCGCACGGTGACCTCGCCCTGCGACTCGGTGCTGCCCGAAGTGATGGCGTTGACCGAGTACAGCAGCAACTCTGCCCCCGACTGCGCGACGGACTCGATGGCGCGTAGCGACGCGTCCACGGGCCCATTGCCGTCGCTCTCGGCGCGGTGCTCCTGGGTGCCGATGGAGAAGCAGATCTCGGCGTGCGGCCGCTCGCCGGTCTCGCTGCGCTGCGACAGCGACAGCAGCCGGTAGTGTTCGACCTCGGCAGTGACCGACTCGTCCATCACCAGCGCAATGATGTCCTCGTCAAAGATCTCGGCCTTGCGGTCGGCCAGGTCCTTGAAGCGCACGAAGGCGGCGTTGACTTCGGTCTCGGAGTCGAGTTCGATGCCCAACTCCTGCAGGCGCTGCTTGAAGGCATTGCGGCCCGAGAGCTTGCCCAGCACGATCTTGTTGGCGGCCCAACCCACGTCCTCGGCGCGCATGATCTCGTAGGTGTCGCGCGCCTTGAGCACGCCGTCCTGGTGGATGCCGCTGGCATGCGCAAACGCATTGGCACCGACCACCGCCTTGTTGGGCTGAACGACGAAGCCGGTGGTTTGCGACACGAGGCGCGAGGCAGGCACGATCTGGGTGGTGTCGATGCCGACTTCCAGGCCAAAGTAGTCGCGCCGCGTGCGGACCGCCATCACGACCTCTTCAAGCGAGCAGTTGCCCGCGCGCTCACCGAGGCCATTGATCGTGCACTCGATCTGCCGCGCCCCGCCGATCTTGACGCCGGCCAGCGAGTTGGCGACCGCCATGCCCAGGTCGTTGTGGCAGTGCACGCTCCAGATGGCCTTGTCGGAGTTCGGCACCTTGCTGCGCAGGGTCTTGATGAACTCACCATACAGCTCGGGGATGCCGTAGCCCACGGTGTCGGGGATGTTGATGGTGCCGGCGCCCTCGCGGATCACGGCCTCGACGACGCGGGCCAGGAAGTCCATGTCCGAGCGGTAGCCGTCTTCGGGCGAGAACTCGATGTCGCCGCACAGATTGCGCGCAAAGCGCACAGCCTGCGTGGCTTGCTCCAGCACCTGCTCGCGGGTCATGCGCAGCTTCTTCTCCATGTGGAGTTCGCTGGTGGCAATGAAGGTATGGATGCGCGAGCGGGGCGCGTCCTTCAGGGCCTCGGCAGCGCGGGCGATGTCGCGGTCATTGGCGCGGGCGAGGGAACAGACGGTGCTGTCCTTGATGACGCCAGCGATGGCACGCACGGCCTCGAAGTCGCCGTTGCTCGACGCCGCAAAGCCAGCCTCGATCACGTCCACGCGCATGCGCTCCAGCTGGCGCGCGATGCGCAGCTTCTCCTCGCGGGTCATCGAGGCGCCGGGGGATTGCTCGCCGTCACGCAGCGTGGTGTCAAAGATGATGAGTTTGTCGGTCATCGCACGGTCTCCAAATCGGCGCGCATTGTCGCGCGGGCGCGGGTCAAGGCTGAGCAAACGGCCTGCAGCGAGGCCTGGACGATGTTGGCGTCGATGCCGACGCCGTGCAGGGTCTGCGCGCCCACGCGCATCTCCAGGTAGGCCACGGCCCGCGCATCGGCGCCGCTGCCGATGGCGTGCTCGTGATAGTCGAGCACGCGAAGCGGCTCACTGACTTGAGTTGTGAGGGCTTGCACGAAGGCGTCGATGGGGCCATTGCCTTCGCCGGACACTTGGCGCGTTTCGGCCCCAAGATGGAGGCCAGCATCGACCTGCGTTCGCCCGTCCGGCAATGCCGCCACGCGCATCGTCGACGCAACTGAGCGCAGGCCGAACTCGCCTTCAAAGAGCTGCCACAGATCCGTCGCCGTCAGCTCCTTGCCCGCTTCGTCCATCACCCCCTGCACGACCTGGCTGAACTCGATTTGCAGCCGGCGCGGCAGCTCCAGGCCGTACTCCGTCTCCAGCAGATAGGCGATGCCGCCCTTGCCCGATTGGCTGTTGACGCGGATCACCGCGTCATAGCTGCGGCCGAGGTCCTTGGGGTCAATGGGCAGGTAGGGAATGGCCCAGACATCACCCTCGCATCGCGCCGCAAAGGCCTTCTTGATAGCGTCTTGGTGCGAGCCCGAGAAGGACGTGTAGACGAGGTCGCCTGCGTAGGGGTGGCGCGGGTGCACGGGCAGCTGGTTGCAGTGCTCGACGCAGCGCCGCACCTCGTCGATGTCCGAGAAGTCGAGGCCGGGGTCCACGCCCTGCGTGTAGAGGTTGAGCGCGACGTTGACGAGGTCGAGATTGCCAGTGCGCTCGCCATTGCCAAAGAGGCAGCCCTCGACGCGATCCGCCCCAGCCTGCAAGGCCAGCTCGGCAGCCGCGACGCCGGTGCCACGGTCGTTGTGCGGGTGGACGGAGACGATGGCGCCAGGGTGCTGGTGCAAGCGGCGGCACATCCATTCGATCTGGTCGGCAAAGACATTGGGCGTGGCGCCCTCGACCGTCGTCGGCAGGTTGAGGATGATCGAGCGTCCCGGCCCCCAGGCGTGGATGGCGGTCTCGCAGGCCTGCAGCGACACCTCCAGCTCAGCCTGCGAAAAGGTCTCGGGCGAGTATTGCAAGACCCACTCGGTCTCGGGCGCAGCATCAGTGAGGCGGCGGACGAGGCTGACGTGGCGCTCCACCAGGTCCATCACGCCCGGCACGTCCAGGCCAAAGACCACCTCACGCCACACCGGCGCCACGGCGTTGTAGACGTGGACGATGGCGCGCCGTGCGCCCTTCAGCGCCTCGACGGTGCGCGTGATCAGTTCCTCGCGCGCCGGAGTCATCACCTGGATAGTGACGTCGTCGGGGATGCGGCCTTCGTCGATCAAACGCCGCACGAAGTCGAACTCGGTTTGCGACGAGGCCGGGAAGCCAACCTCGATCTCTTTGAAGCCGACACGCACCAGCAGTTCGAAGAAACGCAGCTTGCGCGCGGCGTCCATGGGTTCGATCAGCGCCTGATTGCCGTCACGCAGGTCAGTCGACAGCCAGACCGGGGCACGCGCCAGCACGGCGTCGGGCCAAGTGCGGTCGCGCAGGGCGACGGGCGGGAAAGGTCGGTACTTCTGCTGCGGATGTTTCAACATGGCTGGGACTCCTGGTGGGAAGGACCCGCAGCGACTTGGCAAAACAAAACGGCCCGCTGCAGGTTGCATACGGGCCGTTGGGTCAGAAGGGGGAAAAGCGTGTTGCGTGCGCGACTGACTAGCGAACCCGTGGGTTGGCTAGGCCTAGTAGTTGAAGGGCGGTGACGCGGCGCATGGGGACGGAATCTAGCAGAAGTTGTCAGCCGTCGTGCAAGCCCCGCTCGTCAGGCTCGTCGGTCGAGGTGGAAATCACCGACACCGGCTTGCCCTTTGCCTTGCGGTAGCCGTAGATCACATAGCCGGACAGGCCATAGACGCAGAACGCGGCAAAGAGCACCTGGGCGGGGTACATGGCAACGAGGCCGATGCACAGCATGATCACCACCAGAACGATGAAGGGCACGCTGCGCTTGTCAAACACCTTGAAGCTGTAGAACGGAGCGTTGGTGACCATCGAAAGGCCCGCGAACATCGTGACCGCGTAAGCGGCCGCGTTGGCCCAGCGCGCTGGTGCCACGCCTTGGATCTCGGAAGCATCGACCACGCTCCAAATCAGGCCAATCACAAGCGCCGCCGCCGCCGGGCTGGGCAGCCCTTGGAAGTAGCGTTTGTCCACTACGCCGATGTTGACGTTGAAGCGCGCGAGGCGCAGGGCCGCCCCGGCGATGTAGACGAAAGCCGGAATCCAACCCGGCTTGCCCATGTCCTTGAAGGCCCACATATAGACGATGAGGGCCGGCGCCGCGCCGAAGGCCACCATGTCGGACAGCGAATCCATCTGCTCGCCAAACGCCGACTGAGTGTTGGTCATGCGCGCGACGCGGCCATCGAGGCTGTCGAGCACAGCGGCCGCGAAGATGGCCATGCAGGCCGTCTCGAAGCGGCCATTCATCGCCATCACGATGGCGTAGAAAGCGCTGAAGAGCGCGCCAAGCGTGATGGCATTGGGCAGGGCGTAAATGCCCTTGCGACGGGGGCGGACGCTGAGACTGATGTCGTCGTCCGGAGGTTCACGGTTCATGGGCGGCAGGATAGCGCAGCAGGCAAGAGAAAAGGCCGCGCCCCTCACGGGGTCGCGGCCTTCAGAAGGGCGCGAGCCGATCAGTTCTTCGACTTGTCGACCAGCTTGTTGGCCTT
>CALMQC010000108.1 GCA_937871895.1 uncultured Roseateles sp.
GGCCGGGTTGGAGCCTGTTGCTGGCGCCGCTGCTGGAGGCGGCACTGTGGCCGCTGGCCTCGCTGTTGCTGCTGGCGCCGCAACGCCGTGCGCCGGACCGCGACAAGCATCGCCCCCTGTGAGTCGGGCGCGTCCATGACGACTCTGAAGAATCTGCACCAGGAGCTCTCGCGCTTCCGGCTGCGCCTGCTGGCGGCAGCCGGCTTCGTGCTGTTCTGTTTCGGGCTGCTGGCCGCGCGGCTGGTTTATCTGCAGGTGCTGCAGCACGAGGCGCTGCAGGAGCGCGCCGAAAGCAACCGCGTCACGGTCGTGCCCATCGTGCCCAACCGCGGGCTGATCAAGGACCGCAATGGTGTCGTGCTGGCCAGCAACTACTCGGCCTACACGCTGGAGATCAATCCCGCCAAGGTGACCGACCTCGACGCCACCATCGAGCAACTCGGCCAGGTGTTGGAGATCCAGCCGCGCGACAAGCGCCGCTTCAAACGCCTGCTCGATGAGGCCAAGCACACCGACTCCCTGCCCATCCGCACCAAGCTGAGTGATGAAGAGGTGGCGCGCTTCACCGCGCAGCGCTTCCGCTTCCCCGGCGTCGAGATCAAGGCGCGGCTCTTCCGCAGCTACCCGCTCGGCGAGGTGGGCTCGCATTTGATCGGCTACATCGGCCGCATCAATCAGGCCGAGAAGAAGGCCATGGAGGACTGGGACGACGAGACCCTGGCCAACTACCGAGGCACGGAGTACATCGGCAAGCTGGGTCTGGAGCAGGCCTACGAGCGCGAGCTGCATGGCATCACTGGCTTCGAGCAGGTGGAGACGAGTGCCGGCGGGCGCGCGGTGCGGCGCCTGTCCAGCCGCCCGCCGACGCCGGGCAACACCCTGCATCTGTCGATTGACATCCGGCTGCAGGCCCTGGTCGAGGAGCTCTACAAGGACCGGCGTGGCGCCCTCGTCGCCATCGACCCGCGCAACGGCGAGGTGCTGGCCTTCGTCTCCAAGCCGACCTTCGACCCCAACCTCTTCGTCGATGGCATCGATGCCGAGAGCTGGCGCGAGCTGAACGAGGACATCGACAAGCCGCTGCTGAACCGGGCGCTGCGCGGCACTTACCCGCCGGGCTCGACCTTCAAGCCCTTCATGTCCATCGCGGCGCTCAACTCCGGCAAGCGCGGGCCGAACGAGGTCATCATGGACAACCTGACCTTCAGCTTCGGCGGCCGCACCTTCGGCAGCCCCGAGACCGACCGGCCCGGCCCCAAGGACATGCGTGCCGCGATCGTCAGCTCCTCCAACGTCTACTTCTACAGCCTGGCCAACGTGATGGGCGTGGACCTGATCCACGACGAGCTGGAGCCCTTCGGCTTCGGGCGCCGCACCGGCATCGACGTGGCCGGCGAGGTGACCGGGGACCTGCCCTCCACCGAGTGGAAGCGCAAGAAGTTCAAGCGCCCCGAACAGCAGAAGTGGTATGCGGGCGAGACCATCAGCTTGGGCATCGGCCAGGGCTACAACAACTTCACCATGCTGCAGATGGCCACGGCGATGAGCACGCTCGCGACGGGCGGCCAGCGCTTCAAGCCGCGCCTGGTGCGCGACGTGGAGGACGTGGTGCGCCACGAGAACCGCCGCATCGCCAGCGATGCGCTGCCACCGCTGCCGCTCAAGCCTGAGCACGTGCAGGTCATCCTGAGCGCCATGAACGGCGTGACGCTGGAAGGCACCTCGCGCCTGGCCTTCCAGGGCGCGCCCTACCAGAGTGGCGGCAAAACGGGCACGGCACAAGCCGTGGGCCTGAAGGCCGGCGAGAAGTACAGCAGCATCAAGGCTGACGAGCACAAGCGCGACCACTCGCTCTACGTGGCCTTTGCGCCGGTTGAGCAGCCCACGGTGGCGCTGGCGGTGATCGTCGAGAACGCGGGGTTTGGCTCCGCTTCCGCCGCCCCGATCGCGCGGCGTGTGTTCGACTACCTGCTGAGCGGCCAGTACCCCAGTGAGGACGACATCGCCAAGACCCAGCTCGGCCAGAGCTTTGCACCCACTGGCACGCCGCGCCGCGCGCAGGACGTGCCGCTGCCGGGCGCGCCGGTGCTGCCCAAGGCCGCCGCGTCTGCCGCGTCCGCAGCCTCAGCC
>CALMQC010000109.1 GCA_937871895.1 uncultured Roseateles sp.
TGTACGCCAAGGGACTCAGCACCGAAGCGGCGGCTCGTCTGGCGGGGCCACGAATTCAATTCGAAAACGAACCCGTGCACATGGCTGACGCTCTAGCGCAAGCTCGGTTGGTGATCTCTCACGGTGGCCAAGGCACGGTCACGGCAACCGCCCTGGCAGGACGACCGCAATTGGTCATCAACCGCCATATGGAGCAAGTGATGACCGGCCGGCGGGTGAGTCAACTGGGTATCGGCCTCGCGGTCAAACCGGGCGACAGGCCAGATTGGGCCGCTCTGGTGCGCCGGCTGCTCGACGATGTTCACTTCACAAACTCTGCCCAAGCGCTGGCATCGCGATACGCCGGCCAAACCGCCGAAACAACGGCAGCTCGCATCGCGGACCTGATAGAGGCCGACCTCCGTAGCTGACGACGCCTATCAAGCGCTCCCCAGCAGCTGCTCCAACCGCTGCTCCCGCAGCCCGTAGAAGCGATTGATCTCGGCAATCTGCGCCAGCAGTTCGGGCCGCCGCGCCGCCAAGGCCTCGGCCGCAGCCCCGTGGGCCTTCACCGCCAGGATCATCTTGTTCTTGCTCGTGTGCTCCAGCGCGATGAACTCGAAGACTTGCGTCGTGTAGCCCTGGCTCTCCAGCAGCAGCGCGCGCAGTGAGTCGGTGACCATCTCGGCCTCCTGGCCCAGGTGGATGCCGTGTTTGAGCATGGGCCGCAAAGCAGAGGGCAGCTGCATCTGCGGGCGCAGCTCCTTGTGACAGCAGGGCGAGCTGAGCAGGATCTGGGCGCCGGCCTGCACCCCAAGGTGCAGGGCATGGTCGGTCGCGATGTCGCAGGCGTGCAGAGCCACCATCACATCGAGCTGGCTGGCGGCGATGGAGCGCAGATCGCCCTCGTCAAAGCGCAGGCCTTGCAGCGCGTTGTCGGCCACCACGGCGTTGCAGAGCTGGACCATGTCTTTGCGCAGCTCCAGGCCTGTCACGCGCGGGGCGGCGCCGTGGCGCAGCAGCCAGTCGTGCAGCGCAAAGGTCAGGTAGCCCTTGCCGGAGCCGAAATCCGCCACACGGATGGGCTGTAGGCTGCCTGCCAAGGCCGAGTCGGCAAAGGCCGCCGCAAAGATCTCGACGAAGCGATTGATCTGCTTCCACTTGCGTGCCATGGCGGGCACGAGCGCCGGCTCGCCTTTGACGAGGTGGGTGAGCCCAAGGCCGGCCCAGACCGGGTTGCTCAATTCGAGCGGGCGGACCTTGGCCTTGTCGTGGCTCTCGGGCGCAGCCTCTGTCGCCACGCGGCTTGCGCGCAGGCTCGCCCGGCCCTTGCGGCTCAGGGCGAATTGCAGCTCCTCGGTGTCAGTGTGAAGGTGGGCGTTGCGGAACGCACTGCCAAGCAGCTGCTGCAGCTGCTGGAGGCTCTCCTCCAGGCCCAGGTTCTTGGTGACGTCGCGCGTCTGGTAGCGCCACAGCCAGGAGAGCTGCGGCTGCCCTTTGAGCTCGATGCGCCGCACGGTCACGCGCTCCAGGCCCTCTTCGTCGCCGCACGGGCTGGCGAGCAGCAGCTTGACGAAACGGCCCGCCGCCAGCGCCGTGCGCGTGCGCTGCACAAAGCGCTCGGCGGGTTCGGCGTCGGCAGCGGGCGGTGGGGTCACGAGCGAAGAGAACATGGGGCCCGATTGTCGGGCTCCTAAAATGCGAGCCCTCGTGCTGCGGGTCCGCCCCGCAGATCCCCTCCACAGCCTCTGGACAAATACCATGACCCGCTGTGTCTTCACGGCTGCCCTCGCAGCCGTCGCCCTCGTGGCCGCCGCGCCCGCTCAGGCCCAAACCCACCGCCCCTTCCCCGCCTACGCGCTGCGTGGCGAGCTCGTCGTCGTGCAAACGCCCGATGTGCTGCTCAACGGCCAGCCCGCCCGTCTCGCGCCCGGCGCGCGCATCAAGGGCGACACCAATTTGCTGCTGCAGCCCGCCAGCCTGACCGGCCAGAAGTTCGTCGTGCACTACACGGTGGAACCGGGCGGTTTGATCATGGACGTCTGGGTGCTCAACCCCGCCGAGCTGGCCAACAAGGTGTGGCCGCGCACGCCGCAGGAAGGCGCGACCTGGCTCTTCAATCCCGGCGACCAGACTTGGGTGAAGCCATGAGCGAGGCCCCAATGAAGAAGGTCTACATCAAGACCTACGGCTGCCAGATGAACGAGTACGACTCGGACAAGATGGCCGACGTGCTGGGCGCGGCCCAGGGCTTCGAGAAGACCGACGACCCCGAGAGCGCCGACCTCATCCTCTTCAACACCTGCTCGGTGCGCGAGAAGGCGCAGGAGAAGGTCTTCAGCGACCTCGGCCGCGTCAAGCACCTCAAGGAGCGCGGCGTGATGATCGGCGTCGGCGGCTGCGTGGCAAGCCAGGAAGGCGCCGCCATCGTCGAGCGGGCTCCTTATGTGGACGTCGTCTTCGGCCCGCAGACCCTGCACCGCCTGCCGCAGATGCTGCAGGCAAGGCGTGACCAACGCCGCCCGCAGGTGGACATCTCCTTCCCCGAGATCGAGAAGTTCGACCACCTGCCTCCCGCCAAGGTCGAGGGCGCTTCGGCCTTCGTCTCCATCATGGAAGGCTGCTCCAAGTACTGCAGCTACTGCGTCGTGCCCTACACGCGCGG
>CALMQC010000110.1 GCA_937871895.1 uncultured Roseateles sp.
GGCGCGCTGCGCCTTGCCTCGCCCCCCTTCCGGGACCAACGCGGGCCTGGATTTCCGCCGCGCAGACTCCCGGAGGCCTGAGCCATGTACATCGCCGTCAAAGGGGGCGAGCAGGCGATTGCCGCCTCGCTGGAGCTGCTGGCCGCTGCGCGCCGGGGTGATGCGGCCGTGCCCGAGCTCTCGGCCGCGCAAGTGCGCGAGCAGCTGCGCCTGGCCGTGGACCGCGTGATGGCCGAGGCCTCGCTGTTTGACCCCGACCTTGCGGCGCTGGCGCTCAAGCAGGCGCGGGGCGATGTGATCGAGGCCGTCTTCTTGCTGCGCGCGCTGCGCACCACGCTGCCGCGCTGGGGCTATGCCGCGCCGCTGGACACGGCCCGCATGCGCGTGCAGCGCCGCATCTCGGCCATCTTCAAAGACCTGCCCGGCGGCCAGCTGCTGGGGCCCACCTACGACTACACCCAGCGCCTGCTCGACTTTGAGCTGGCCAGACAAGACAACCCCGTGCCCACGGCGCCGCAGGCGGACTTGCCGCCCGACTGGCACGCCCCACTGGCCAGCCCCATCGACGAGCTGACCCGCCAGGGCTTGCTGGAGCCCTGCACGCCGAGCGACGGCGACCCCGTGCCGCCCGACATCACCCGCGAGCCCCCGGCCCACCCGCTCGGGCGCACCGCGCGCCTGCAGATGCTGGCCCGCGCCGACGAAGGCTGGGTGCTGGGCATGGGCTACTCGACGCAGCGCGGCTACGCCTACACCCACCCCTTTGCCGGCGAGATCCGCATGGGGGCGGTGCCGGTGGAGATCGTGCCCGACGAGCTGGGCTTTGCCATCGAGATTGGCGAGGTGGTGCTGACCGACTGCCAGCTGATTGCCCACTTTGCCGGCAGCGCCACCAAGCCACCGCAGTTCACGCGCGGCCAGGGCCTGGTGTTTGGCCACGGCGAGCGCAAGGCCATGGCCATGGCGCTGACCGACCGCGTGCTGCGCGGCGACGAGTTCGACGAGCCGCTGAGCAGCCCCGCGCAGGACAGCGAGTTCGTGCTCGCGCACGGCGACAACGTTGAGGCCTCGGGTTTTGTGCAGCACCTCAAATTGCCGCACTACGTGACCTTTGAGTCCGAGCTGCTGCACGTGCGTGCGCTGCAGGCCGCGCGCGATGAGGCGCTGGCGGCCATCGAGCGCAGCGCTCAGCCTGCGGCGAAGGAAGCTCCATGACCACCTACAACTTCGCCTACCTCGACGAAGTCACCAAGCGCATGCTGCGCCGCGCCCTGCTCAAGGCCGTGGCCCTGCCGGGGCACCAGGTGCCGTTTGGCTCGCGCGAGATGCCGCTGGCCTATGGCTGGGGCACGGGCGGCATCCAGGTCACGGCCGCCGTGCTGGGCCAGAGCGACGTGCTCAAGGTCATCGACCAGGGCTCGGACGACACGACCAACGCCGTCAACATCCGCCGCTTCTTTGCCCGCACGAGCGGCGTGCGCACGACCGAGCGCACCGCAGAGGCCACCGTCATCCAGACGCGCCACCGCATCCCCGAGCGCGCGCTGACCGAGGACCAGATCCTCGTCTACCAGGTGCCGCAGCCCGAGCCGCTCTTCAAGCTGGAGCCGCGCCGCCGCGAGACGCTCAAGCTCCACGCCTTTGGCGAGTACGGGCTGATGAACGTCAAGCTCTACGAGGACATCGCGCAGTGGGGCCGCATCGACACCACCTACGACTACCCGGTCTTGGTGAACGGCCGCTACGTGATGTCGCCCTCGCCCATCCCGACCTTTGACAACCCCAAGATGGACCGCATGCCCGCGCTGCAGCTCTTTGGCGCCGGGCGCGAGAAGCGGCTCTATGCCGTGCCGCCGTACACAACAGTCAAGAGCCTGGACTTTGCGGACCACCCCTTCCACATCGAGCCGCAGCCGCATGCTTGCGTGATCTGCGGCTG
>CALMQC010000111.1 GCA_937871895.1 uncultured Roseateles sp.
TCAAGCTGCTCGCGGCCGGGCGTGACGGGCCGGCGCTGCTGGCGCGCTTTGCGCAGGAGCGCCAAGCCCTGGCCCGGCTCAACCACCCGCACATCGCTCACCTCATGGACGCGGGGGTGACCGACGACGGCCAGCCCTATGTGGTGATGGAGTTCGTGGACGGCCGGCCGCTGGACGAGGTGGCCGCTGGCCTGCCGCTGGAGCAGCGCTTGGCGCTGGTGCTGCAGCTCTGTGAGGCCGTGGCCTACGCGCACCGGCAGCTGCTGGTGCACCGCGACCTGAAGCCCAGCAATGTGCTCGTGAACGCGCAGGGCCAGGTCAAGCTGCTGGACTTCGGCATTGCCAAGGCGCTGGACGACGGCGACCCGCTCGTCACCGGCGTCGCCCACACCCCCCACTACGCCAGCCCCGAGCAGGTGCGCGGCGAGCCCGTGGGCACGGCGACCGACCTCTACAGCCTCGGCGTGCTCACCTACCAGCTGCTCACCGGCGTGCGCCCCACCGGCCGCCAGGCCACCACCGCGCAGGAGGCTGCGCGCAGCGTGCTTGAAGACACGCCCACCCGCCCCAGCCGCCTGAGTGCAGACGAAGTGCCCGACCCGCACTGGCCCGCCACCCGCACGCGCCTGGCGGGCGACCTCGACAACATCCTGCTCAAGGCCCTGGAGAAAGAGCCCGAGCGCCGCTACGCCAGCGTCGATGCCTTTGCGGCCGACCTGCGCGCCTACCTGGGCGGCTACCCCGTCAGCGCCCGGCCGGCGGCCTGGAGCTACCGGGCGCGCAAGCTCATCCAGCGCAACCCCGGCGCCAGCGCGCTCACCGCTGGCCTGGTGGTGGCCGTGCTGGGTGGCCTGGCGGCCACGGCGTGGCAGGCGCAAGAGGCCCGCAGCGCCCAGCGCCTGGCCGAGCAGCGACTGGCGGAGGTCCGCAGCGTGACGCACCGCCTCGTGTTCGGCTTTGGTGACAGCGTCGAGTACCTGCCGGGGGGGCAGGACATCAAGATCGGGCTGCTGCGCGACACCCTCGCCGCACTCGAGCGCCTGCGCCCCACGCTGGGTGACGACACCGCGCTGTTGGCCGACATGGCCCAGGTGCATGTGCGACTGGGCGAGGCTCACATGCCGGGCTACCTGGCTTCGCGCAATGACCTGCCCACCGCCACGCGCCACGCGCAGGCCGCGCGCGAGCTGGCTGACAAGGCTTGGGCCCAGCGCAAGGGCGACGGCGAGTTCGTCAACTACGTCTCGCGGGCGTACAACCTGCTGGCCACCGTCGAGCAGGAGGCCGGCCGTATCGAGGACTGCGTGGCCTTGATGCAGCAGGCTCTTGCGCGTGTGCGCGAGGCCATGCCGGGCCTGCCGCCCGGTGTAGACAAGCTGCGCGCTCAGAGCGCCATCACCGCCACCTTGGTCAACATGGGGAACATGCTCGACGACAACGGCGTGGGCTTGGGCCGCCGCGCCGAGGCGCAGGCCGCCTACCGCGACGCGCTGGCCAGTGCCGACCAGGAGCTGGCCGACCCGGCGGCCATCGCCGCGCTGGAGGCCACGCTGCCGCCGCAGCACACCCGCTATCACGCGGAAACGGCACAGACGCGCGCGGTGATTCTGGGCAGCTGGGCCTCGTCTCTGCTGCGGGAGGGGGACTATGCCGGCTCGCTGGAGCGCCGCCGCCTCACGCTGGCCGAGTTGCGGCCCGTGCAGGCCCAGTACCCCGAGCAGCAGCAGTTCTGGCAGACGCTCAGCACGGCCCTGTACCACGCCAGCGTGCTGGAGCTGCAGCTTGGCAAGCCTGATGAGGCGCTGGTCTCGGTTCGTGAGGCTGTGCAATGGACGGAACGCCTGCGCGCCAACCAGCCCGACAACCCGGAGTGGTCCGCGAGCCTGGGCGTTCGCGCCCTGCCCATGGCCACCGCCCTCGCGCTCACGGGCGCGCCGGCCGACGCCCTGCCCTGGTTCCAGCGTGCCATCGCACATGCCCAGTCCGAGCTGGCCCAGAAAGAAGCACTCCGCCCCCGTCGCAACCTGCTGACGGCCCAGCTGCGCCAAGCCAAGGCCGAGCTGGCCCTGCAGCGCCCGGGTAGCCTGGCCCGCATCCGCACGGCCACCGAATCCTTGCAGGCTCTGGCCTCAAAGGACACCAAGTCCCCCGACACCCTCCTGGCCGTGGCCGAGGGCGCCGCCGCGCTCGCCCAAGGTACCGAAGTGGCCACCTGGCGGGCCGTGGCCTGCGAGGCTTGGGCCCAGGCTGCCACGCGCCGGCCGCTTTCTCCCGCCTCGCTCAAGGCACGTGCGGAAGTGGCTTGCGACTGACGTCTACCCAACCGCGAAGCCTCGTGGGCGGGGTCGGCGCCGAGGCAGGCCAGGGGTGAGCACAATACTGGTCTTTCCAGAAAAAGACCCGCACCGAGACATGAGCACTTCGACCCCCGCCAGCCAGCGCGAACTGGGCCGCCATTCCTATGACCGCGACGCCCTGATCGCCTGCGGCCACGGTGAGCTGTTTGGCCCCGGCAATGCCCGGCTGCCGCTGCCCAATATGCTGATGTTCGACCGCATCACGCACATCGACGACGCGAGCGGCCCGCACGGCAAGGGGCGTCTGGTGGCCGAGCTCGACATCCGGCCCGACCTCTGGTTCTTTGGCTGCCACTTTGAGAGCGACCCGGTGATGCCCGGCTGCCTGGGCCTGGATGCACTGTGGCAGTTGGTCGGCTTCTGGCTCGGCTGGCGCGGCAACCCGGGGCGCGGGCGCGCGTTGGGTGCCGGTGAGATCAAGTTCTTCGGCCAGGTGCTGCCGAACGCGCAGAAGGTGACCTACGAGCTCGACTTCAAGCGCGTCATCGAGCGCAAGCTGGTGATGGGCATTGCCGACGGCCGCGTGCTGGTCGATGGCCGCGAGATCTACAGCGCGACCGACCTGAAGGTTGGCCTCTTCACCACCACGGAGGCCTTCTGATGCTGCGCCGTGTCGTCGTCACGGGCCAGGGCATCGTCTCTAGTCTCGGCAACAACATCGCCGAGGTGGACGCGAGCCTGCGCGCCGCGCGCTCGGGCATCCGCTTCAACCCGACGTACGCCGAGCGCGGCATGCGCTGCCAGGTCAGTGGCCGCCCCAGCATCGACCTTGAAGCCAGCATCGACCGCCGCACCCTCCGCTTCATGGGCGACGCGGCGGCCTATACCTACCTGGCGATGCAGCAGGCCATTGAGCAATCGGGTCTGCAGCCGCACGAGGTCTCGAACCCGCGCACCGGCCTCGTCGCCGGCTCGGGCGGTGCCTCCAGCATGAACCAGGTCTGGGCCGCCGACACCCTGCGCGCCAAGGGCGTCAAGCGCGTCGGGCCCATGATGGTCACGCGCTGCATGGCCAGCACGGTCTCGGCCTGCCTGGCCACGCCCTTTGCCATCAAGGGTGTCAACTACTCGATCACCTCGGCCTGCTCCACCAGCGCGCACTGCATCGGCCACGCCGCGCAGCTGATCGCCTGGGGCCAGCAAGATGTGGTCTTTGCTGGTGGTGGCGAGGAAGAGAGCTGGGAGATGTCGGTCCTGTTCGACGCCATGGGCGCCATGTCTGCCGGCCGCAATGACGACCCCGAGCACGCCGCCCGCGCCTTCGACACCGGCCGCGACGGCTTTGTCATCGCCGGTGGTGGCGGCATGCTCGTGCTCGAATCGCTGGAGCACGCCCAGGCGCGCGGCGCCACCATCCTCGCGGAGCTGGTCGGCTTCGGCGCCACGTCGGACGGCCACGACATGGTCGCCCCGTCCGGCGAAGGCGCCGTGCGCTGCATGCAGCAGGCCCTCAGCACCGTCAAGACGCCCGTGGACTACCTCAACGCCCACGGCACCTCGACCCCCGTGGGCGACGCTGCCGAACTCGGCGCGGTGCGCGAAGTCTTTGGTGCCAACGCGCCGATGATCAGCTCCACCAAGTCCATCTCCGGCCACTCGCTCGGCGCGGCCGGCGTGCAGGAGGCCATCTACTCGCTGCTGATGCTGCAAGGCGGCTACGCCACCGCGTCCGCCAACATCGAGAACCTCGACCCCGCCGCCGAAGGCCTGAAGGTCCTGCGCGAGCGCCATGACGGGCCGATCAACACCGTCATGTCCAACAGCTTTGGCTTTGGCGGGACGAACGCGACCTTGGTGTTCACGAAGTTCTGACGCTTGTTTGGGTAAGCCAGGTAGGGCGGGCCGAGGCCCGCGCATGACTTGGCTTTGGGGCGCGGTTTGAATGCGCCTCTGCCGCCGTCGGGTCGGCAAAGTCCCGCCCGGGCTGTCTGTGGCGGCGTGGGGTCAGCGGCGACGAGGCGAGTGGGCGGGTGCGAGCGCTATCGGAAACACCCGCGCTCCACCCGACACTGAAAGCACCCGAACTTCGAGCGGATGTGCACATAGGCCACGCTGGAGTCGCTGAGGATGCGTTCGCAGGAGGCGCTGAGCTCTCGGCCGGGGAGGGCGTGGCCGGTGTCGTAGCGGATGCAGTCGTCGGGGCCGTAGCCGCGGATCAGCGCGGTGCTCGCGCGTCGTGCCGTTTCCGGACTTGTGATTGCGAACTTTCATCGCTACGGGGCGCGCATTGCGGCGCGGGCGCAGGTGAAATGCCGGCCGACCTTGGCAACCTTCTCGGGCCCTGATGACGAAACGACGCAATCTTGGTGTGGTGGGCGTGGCGCTGGCCGCTGCGCTGTGGGCAACGCAAGCGCTGGCCGCGGATGCGGTGCTGCGCTCGCCCAATGGGCAGGTGGTGCTGCGCGTGGCGCAGGACGGCGCGAGCTTCAGCCTGCAGCGGCGGGGCGAGGCGGTGCTGGCGCCGTCGCCGCTGGGGCTGGATCTGGCGGGCGAGGCGCCGCTGGGGCGCTTGGTGCTGGAGCAGCGGCGCGATGAGGTGCAGGACCGGCGCATCCCGCTGGTCGCGACCAAGGCCGCGAGTGCGCGGGACCACTACCGGGGCGCGACGCTGAGCTTCCGCGAGCAGGGCGGTGAGCGCCGCTTGCTGCTGGACCTGCGCGCCTATGACGACGGCGTGGCGCTGCGCTACCGCATCGAAGGCACGGCGCCTGTGCAACTGGCGGGCGAGCGCACGGGCTTTGTGCCGGCGGGCGACCCGAGCTGCCTGGTCTCCGAGGCCAAGCCCTCGCACGAGGTTTCGTTCGAGCGCGCGCGCTTCTCGCAGCTGCGCACTGACAAGCCGTATGACGTGCCCCTGGTCTGCGCTACGCCCTCGGGCCGCACGCATTACGCGATCGTGCAGGCCCACCTGGAGGGCTACACCGGCGCCGCGCTGTGGCGCGAGGGGCCAGCGTTGCGCGTCAAACTGGCCGCGCCGCCCCAGCGGCCGCAGCCGGCCTATGTGTCGGCTGCCGGGCTGCGCACGGCGTGGC
>CALMQC010000112.1 GCA_937871895.1 uncultured Roseateles sp.
GTGATGAGCTTCGGCGTCATGGGCGCCAACATGCAGCCCCAAGGCCATATGCAGATGCTCATCCGCATGCTGCACTACGGCCAGCAACCGCAGGCGGCCTGCGACGCGCCGCGCTGGCGTTACAGCGAGGGCTTGGCCATCAACGTCGAGCCGCACCTGCCCGCAGCCACCATCGAGGGCTTGCGCGCGCGCGGGCATCAGGTGGGCGACATCCACGACAGCTACCAGGACTTCGGCGCCGGCCAGTTCATCTGGCGCCTCGGCGACCCGGCGGTGGAAGGCTATGTGGCCGCCAGCGACCCGCGCCGCGATGGCGCTGCGGTCGGTTTTTAACGACCCCGTAAACTGAGGCCATGACCAAGCTCCTCGACCAAGACTAGTCGCCCCCACGCGACGTGGTGCGGGCGCTGCCCGAAGTTGGGTTTGTCTCGGAGCTGTGGTTCATGTCCTCCTTCCTTGCTGTTTTCAAACTGCCGCCCGGCGATCTGCTGCGCGATGCGGTCTACCGCCGCCTGTGGTCGGCCATCCTGGTGTCCTCGCTCGGCGGCCAGATCACCGTGCTGGCCATCCCGCTGACGGCGGCCGTGCTGCTCAACGCCAGCCCCACGCAGATGGGCCTGCTGCAGGCGCTGGAGGTGCTGCCCTTCGCGCTCTTTGCGCTGCCCACGGGCGTGCTGCTGGACCGCGTGCGCAAGCTGCCGGTCTTCATCGGCGGCGAGGCGCTGTTGCTGGTTGCGATTGGGTCGGTGCCGCTGGCGGCCTGGCTCGGCGTGCTGGGCATGCCCTGGCTTTATGTCGTGGGCTTCGTCATCGGCATCGTCAACACCACGGCGGGCAGTGCGGGGCAGATCGTGCTCACGCAGATCGTGCCGCGTGAGCGGCTCGTCGAGGCGCATGCCAAGAACGCGCTGGCGTCCTCGGGCGCCGAAGTCGCGGGCCCCGGGCTGGCGGGCCTGTTGATCAAGCTGCTGGGCGCGCCGCTGGCGCTGGCGGTGGATGCGCTGATGCTGCTGGTGTCCATCACCATCCTGCGCGGCATCCGTGTCACGGAGACGCTGCGCGAGGGTGCACAGCGCCGCTTCTGGGACGAACTGAAGGAAGGCCTGCACTTCGTGCGCGAGCGGCGTTTGCTCGTCAGCATGGCCATCGTCGTGGCGGGCTGGCATGTCTTCTACAACGCCGCGCTGGTGGTGCAGATCCTGCTCGCCACGCGCGAGCTGCAGCTGGCGCCGCAGACGGTGGGCTGGTCCTACGTCGCCGTGGGTGTGGGCACCGTGCTGGCCAGCAGCCTGGGGCACCGCCTCAGCCGCTGGATGGGGCCGGGCCCCTGCCTGGTGCTGGGCTTTGGCATCTGCGGCCTGGCTTGGCTGCAGCTCTCGTTGGCGCCCACTGGGCCGCTCGGCGTGGCCAGCTTTGCCTTGATGCTCTTTGCCTGGGGCGCGGGCGCGGTGCTGATGTTCATCAACTTCCTGTCTCTGCGGCAGTCGGTCACGCCAGCCCCGATGCTGGGGCGCATGACCAGCACCATGCGGTGGCTCATCCTGCTGCCCGCCGCGCCGGGGGCGCTGCTGGGCGGCTGGCTGGGCGAGCATGTGGGCCTGCGCTCGGCGCTCGCATTTGCCGGCCTGGGCACGTTGATCATGGCCGCCTGGGCCTGGCGGCACGAGGTGATCCGCAGCGTGCGTGAGCTGCCCAAGCCGCAGGAGGTGTCTTGATGAACGCCGATTCCATCGTCCAGCCGGGCGACCCCATCCTGCTCAACGTCCCGCGCGAGCTGGTGGGCGAGCGCCTGCTGCTGACCGCGCCGCAGATGGGCCTGGGTGCCGAAATGGCCGTCGCCATCAGCCAGTCGCTCGATCACCTCAAGCCCTGGATGCCCTGGGCGCAAGACGCCCCCACGGCCGAGAGTGCTGAGGCCGTGGTGCGGCGCATGCACGCCGACTTCGTGACGCGGCGCGACCTGTGCTTCCACGTCTTTGCCCCTGCCGGCGATGGTCGGCGCGGCCGCTTGCTGGGTGGCACGGGGCTGCACCGCATC
>CALMQC010000113.1 GCA_937871895.1 uncultured Roseateles sp.
CTGCTGTGTTTGAGACTGGCACGGAGCATCATTTTGTGCTGCTGCTGGACGGCCTCTCCGGCATCTGGCCCGCGCGCCATGAGCTGGCCGGTGAGCCCTTGGGCGACTGCTGGC
Source organism: uncultured Roseateles sp. (assembly GCA_937871895.1). GTDB lineage: Bacteria > Pseudomonadota > Gammaproteobacteria > Burkholderiales > Burkholderiaceae_C > Pelomonas. The sequence goes on from CALMQC010000113.1 coordinate 115, forward strand.
CTCACGCTGCCGTGCGCGGCGAGGGCCTGAGCGCGGGCTGGATGCCCTTCCACAAGCTCTCCCAGTGGCTGACGTATTCGCTGCTGGAGCCCTTTGAGTGGGCGGGCGTGCACGTGACGGGCTTGGACGCGCTGACCGGCCTGCCCGAGTACCGCAATGGCGGCTTGCTGCTCGACACCGGCGTGCTGCGCCCGCGCGTGCCGGACTGGAACCGCCGCCGCTGGCAGGCGGGGGACGACTTCATCGTCGAATGGCGCGCGCTGACGGTCGCTTTGCTCGATGAACTCGCGCCGCTGGTGCGGGCTGAACTGGGCCTCAGCGCCGCGCAGATGCCCCTGGCCTGCGTGCTGGAAGGCGGCACCTGGGCGGCCGGCCGCGCCGTGGCCCTGCGCCAGCGCCCGGGCGGCCTGCCCCCGCTCAATATCGAGAGCGACGGCACCGTGTTTTGAACCTCAAGGAGGAACAAGCCCATGAGCAATGTCCACGTCATCAACCACCCGCTGGTGCAACACAAGCTCACGCTGATGCGCCGCAAGGACGCCAGCACCAACAGCTTCCGTCGTCTGCTGAACGAGCTGGCCATGCTGATGACCTACGAGGTCACCCGCGACATGCCGACGCAACCCATCGAGATCGAGACCCCGCTGGAGACCATGACCGGCACCGTGATCGATGGCAAGAAGCTGGTCTTCGTCTCCATCCTGCGCGCCGGCAACGGCATCCTGGAGGGCATGCTCAGCGTGGTGCCCGGTGCGCGCGTCGGGCACATCGGCCTCTACCGCGACCCCAAGACCCTCACGGCCGTCGAGTACTACTTCAAGATGCCATCCGACATGCACGAGCGCGATGCCATCGTTGTGGACCCCATGCTGGCCACCGGCAACTCGGCCATTGCGGCGATTGACCGGCTCAAGGAAGTGCGCCCGCGCTCCATCAAGTTCGTCTGCCTGCTGACCTGCCCCGAAGGCCTGGCCGCGCTGCAGGCCGCCCACCCCGACGTGCCCATCTACACGGCGGCCATCGACCGCCAGCTCAACGAGCACGGCTACATCCTGCCCGGCCTCGGGGACGCCGGCGACCGCATCTTTGGGACACAGTAGCGTCCATGCTGGACCTGCTCATCACCCACGCCACGCTGCCCGACGGGCGGCAGAACATGTCCGTCGCCGTGGAGGGCGGGCGCATCGTTGAAGTAAAGCCCGGCTTCGTCGCTCCGGCGCACGAGGTTGTGGACGCCGCCGGGCAACTGCTCAGCCCGCCCTTCTGCGACCCGCACTTTCACATGGACGCGACGCTGAGCTACGGCCTGCCGCGCGTCAACCAAAGCGGCACGCTGCTGGAGGGCATCGCGCTGTGGGGCGAGCTCAAGCCCCTGCTGACCGAGGAGGCGCTCGTCGAGCGCGCGCTTGCCTACTGCGACTGGGCCGTGGCCAAGGGCCTGCTCGCCATCCGCAGCCATGTGGACACCAGCGATGCGAGCCTGCTGCCCGTGCGCGCGATGCTGGAGGTCAAGCGCCGCGTGGCGCCCTACCTTGATCTGCAACTCGTCGCCTTCCCGCAAGACGGGGTGCTGCGCACGCCGGGCGGCGTGGAGAGCCTCACCCGCGCGCTGGACCTGGGTGTGGACGTCGTCGGCGGCATTCCGCACTTCGAGCGCACCATGCAGGACGGCGCGGCCAGCGTGAAGCTGCTCTGCGAGCTGGCCGCCGCGCGTGGGCTGATGGTCGACATGCACTGCGACGAAAGCGACGACCCGCTCTCCCGCCACATCGAGACCCTGGCCTGCGAGAGCCAACGCCTCGGCCTGCAAGGCCGCGTCAACGGCTCGCACCTCACCTCCATGCACAGCATGGACAACTACTACGTCAGCAAGCTGATCCCGCTGATTGCCGAGGCCGGCGTCAGCGCCGTGGCCAACCCGCTCATCAACATCACCCTGCAAGGCCGCCACGACAGCTACCCCAAGCGGCGCGGCATGACGCGGGTCCCTGAGCTGATGGCGGCGGGCGTGACCGTCGCCTTCGGGCACGACTGCGTGATGGACCCCTGGTACTCGCTCGGCAGCGGCGACATGCTGGAGGTGGCCCACATGGGCCTGCACGTCGCGCAGATGACCAGCCAGGCCGGCATGCGCCAGTGCTTCGAAGCCGTCACGACCAATGCGGCCCGAGTGATGCAGCTCGTTGACTACGGCCTGGAAGTCGGCAAGCCCGCGAGCATGGTGCTGCTGCAGGCGCGTGACCCCATCGAGGCCCTGCGGCTGCGGCCCGCGCGGCTGAAGGTTTGGCGGCGCGGTGTGCTGCTCGCCGAGTCTGCGCCGGTCGTCAGCGAGTTGAACTTGCCGGGGCGGCCGCCCCTGGTCTCGTTTCAGCGCTGATGACTCAACGCTGAGACAGCGCCTGCCCCACCATCCGCGACGTGATGTCCACGATCTGGATCATGCGGTCGTAGGCCATGCGCGTGGGGCCGATGACGCCGAGCGTACCGACCACCTGGCCGTCCACCTCGTAGGGCGCGCTGACGATGGACAGCTCTTCGTAGGGCACGACCTGGCTCTCGCCGCCGATGTAGATGCGCACGCCCTCGGCGCGGCTCGACACATCGAGCAAACGCATCAGCTGGGTCTTCTCCTCGAACAGGTCGAAGAGCTTGCGCAGGCTGCCGACGTCGTGGCTGAAGTCCTGCACGGTCAGCAAATTGCGCTCGCCGCTGACGACCACGCGCTCCTGCTCTTGCGTCATGGCCTCGGTGC
>CALMQC010000114.1 GCA_937871895.1 uncultured Roseateles sp.
CACCTCGGCCGGCAGCCTGGTCGCGGCGCTCTATGCCTCGGGTCGCAATGGCAAAGAGCTGGCGCAGCTGGCCGACAGCATGGACGAGGGCGCCATCACCGACTGGTCCTTCCCCTTCCGGGGGCTGATCCGCGGCGAGGCCCTGGCCCGCTACGTGCGCGAGAAAACCGGCGGCCGCACCATCGAGCAACTGCCGCTGCCGCTGGGTGTCGTCGCCACCGACCTGAGCGACGGCGCGCCCATCCTCTTCCGCCAGGGCGACACCGGCATGGCGGTGCGCGCCTCCAGCGCCGTGCCCGCAGTGTTTCAGCCGGTCAAGATCGGGACGCACGAGTATGTGGACGGCGGGCTCGTCGCGCCGGTGCCGGTGCGGTATGCGCGTGAGATGGGGGCCCAGCTGATCATCGCGGTGGACATCTCGTCACCGCCTGAAAAAGACCCGCCGGGCGATGCCTTCCGGATGTTGATGCAGACCTTTTCGATCATGGGCCGCAGCATCAACAACTTCGAGCTGCGCGACGCTGACGTCGTGATCCGCCCCAAGCTCGACGGCATCGGCAGTGCCGACTTCACGGCCAGGCGCCGTTCCATCCAGGCCGGCCGCGACGCGGCGCAGGCCGCCCTGGCGCTGATCCGTCAGCGGGTGGCTGAGAAGACGCGCTGATCGAGCCACTCGGTCAGGGTGGCCAGCACCGCGCGCTGCTCGGGCTCGTTGAAGATCTCGTGGGCCAGCCCCGGCCAGGCCTTGGCAGTGACCACGCCGGCCGGCGCCTGGGCCGCAAAGGCTTCGCTGCCCCGCGCGTCCACGCAGCGGTCACGCGCAGCCCACATCAGCAAGGTGGGCACCTGCCAGCGCGGCGCGGCCGCACGCACCGCCTCACCCGCGTCGAGGATGAAGCGCGTCAGGCGGGGGCTGATGCGGTCATGCACATGGGGGTCGTTGCAATAGGCCTGCACGACCTGCGGGTCGCGGCAAATCCACTCGGGCTTCAAGCCGTTTGACACACCCAGGTTGGGTGCCAGCGGCACCGACAGCTTCAGCAGCCACTGCTGGCCCGTGGACAGCGTTGCAGCCAGCGCCGGGGAGCTGAGCGCCAGGGCATCGACCGGCTGCGCCCAGGCGGCAGGCTGGGCCTGCAGGCGCTCGGCCACGTAGCGCGCAGCCACCGCACCGCCCATGCTGTGCCCGAGCAGAACCAGGGGGCCTGTGCCGTCAAAGTCGGCAAGGGCGGCACCCAGGTCGCGCAGCAGCGCGTCCGCGCTGGCGATCACGCCACGCGAACCCTCGCTGCGGCCATGGCCACGCTGGTCGTAGGCGCGCACCGTCCAGCCCAAGGCATTGAGCACGGCAGCCACATGGGCGTAGCGCCCCACATGCTCGCCGAGGCCGTGTACCAGCATCACGCGCCCACGCGGGATCGGCGCCACCCAGTCGCGCACGTACAGGCGCAGTCCGTCGTGGGTGATCAAGGGTTCGGGCATGGGGGCAGGGCGACGTTGTCGAGGGACGCTAGACGCGAGTAGACCCGATCCCGCACGGCCGGCCGCTCAGCCAAGGGCGGACAGGACGGGGGGCTTGCCAAGAATGACACAAGGGTCGGACACCCGGAGGTGTCCGACCCTTGTCGTGTGAGCTGGGCCGCCGCAGCGACCCGGCGCCATCAGTGAATCAGGCGGCCTTCTTGCGCGTGGTGGCCTGGGTGGCCTTCACCGCTTGCGTGGTGGCGGCCTGGAAGTTGGCTTCGGCCACGTCAACGGCTTGCTTGGCGGCCTTTTGCACCGACTCGAAAGCGTTGTTGGCGGCAGAGATGGCCGACTTCATCAGGGCCACCACGTTCTCGCTGCCAGCCGGCGCGTTCTTGGCGGTGCTCTCGACGAGCGCGTTGAACTTCTTCTGCGCGTCGGCGAACTGGCTTTCAGCGATCTTGGCCACTTCGGTGCTGGTGCCGGAAGCGATGTCATAGACATGGCGGCTGTAGGAGGCAGCCTTCTCGGCGGACGGCTGCAGCAGCGCAGCTTGAAGGGCCATCAACTCTTGGGCGTCCTTGACGGACAGCACCGAGGTGGTGGTGTCGGCCACTTCGGTCAGTGCGGTGCGCGCGACTTGCAGGTTCAACTCGACCAGCTTTTCCACGCCTTCGAACGCCTTGTTCGTCAGGCCGAAGAGCGTTTCGACGTTGGCCTTGTGGCTCGCGAGGACTTGTTCGGGGGTCAGCATGAGGAACTCCTTCGGTGCGGTTGATGAGTTTTTGCTGCACTGCAGCATGGATTGAATAATAGAGGCTGCCGCCGCGATTGCAAGCGGAATTTGGTGCGGTGCAGCAAATTAGGGGTGCACCCCAAAAAACCTGGCCAGGTTCAAGGCGCTGTCATGGTGGCGGGCACAACGCGGCGGCTAGTCCAGTCTGAAGTGGCCCACCACCTGGCTGAGCTTTTGGGCCTGCTCCCGCAGCGACTCCGTGGCGGCGGCGCTCTGTTCCACCAGAGCGGCGTTCTGCTGGGTCATCTCGTCGAGCTGGGTCACGGCGCTGTTCACGTCGCCGATGCCCTTGCTTTGCTCGGCGGCGCTGGCGCTGATCTCTGCAATGATGTCCGTCACCCGTTCGACGGCGCCTACGATGTCCTGCATGGTGCTGCCGGCGTCCTGCACGAGGCGCGAGCCGGATTCCACCCGCTCCACGCTGGCGCCAATCAGGGTCTTGATCTCGCGCGCGGCCTCGGCGCTGCGGCCGGCCAGGCTGCGCACCTCGCCGGCCACGACGGCAAACCCACGGCCTTGCTCGCCGGCACGGGCCGCTTCCACGGCGGCATTGAGCGCCAGGATGTTGGTCTGGAAGGCGATGCCGTCGATCACGCTGATGATGTC
>CALMQC010000115.1 GCA_937871895.1 uncultured Roseateles sp.
CCCACTCGATGCAGCCGCTGCCGGGCGCGGCGCCGCTGGTGGCGGCGCTGCAGAAGCATGCGAGCGAGGTGTTTGGCGAGCCCGTCCCGACCTCGGGCACGCCGCTCTACACGGATGTGCGTCTCTACACGGCGCGGGGCATTCCGGCGGCCATCTATGGCGCGGGGCCGAGGACGGTGCTTGAGAGCAATGCCAAACGGGCGGACGAGCACCTGATGCTGGCCGACCTGCAGCGCGCCACCCTGGTGATCGCACGCACGCTGGCTGAGTTGCTCAGCTAGCCACCTGCACCCAAAGCGCGCAGCGCGGGCCGTTCGGGCGTCGCGCTGGTGCAGCCACGCCCCGGCGGGTGGCAAATTGGTATACCAGACGCCCCCACGCGCATGGCATGGACTTTGCAGATTTGTGACGAAGCGACTCCCCGCTCGGCACTGTCTCGGAGCCCGTCATGTCTCTTGTCGTCTGCACTCGCTTGATCCGCGCCTGGATGGGCGCCCTGCTGCTGACCAGCGCGGGCCTGGCGTCGGCGCAGACCCCGATCAAGTTCCAGCTGGACTGGCGCTTCGAGGGGCCATCCGCGCTGTTCCTGGTGCCTGCCGCCAAGGGCTACTTCAAGGCCGAGGGGCTGGACGTGAGCATCGACGCGGGCAATGGCTCGGGCGGTGCGGTGACGCGCGTGGCCTCGGGCGCCTACGAGATCGGCTTTGCCGACATGGCAGCGCTGATGGAGTTCCACGCCAACAACCCGGACGCGCCGAACAAGCCGGTGGCGGTGATGATGGTCTACAACAACACGCCCGCCGCCGTGCTGGCGCTCAAGAAGACGGGCATCAAGTCCCTGGCCGACCTCAAGGGCAAGAAGCTCGGCGCGCCGGTGTTTGACGCCGGGCGGCGCGGCTTCCCCATCCTGGCCAAGGCCAACAAGATCGAGGGCGTGACCTGGATCAGCATGGACCCGCCGCTGCGCGAAACCATGCTGATGCGCGGTGACGTGGACGCCATCACCGGC
>CALMQC010000116.1 GCA_937871895.1 uncultured Roseateles sp.
CTTCGACGGAGTCGACGCCGATGGCAACATGCAGGATGCCTTCTGCAACATTTTCGGCGTGTGCACCCCGATCCTGCCCAACGACAAGGAGTCGGGCATCGGCGGCGGCGATTCCGGCGGCTCGACCTTCATCGAGGCCTATGGCCAACTGATGCTGGCGGGCAACAACACGTTCTCCTGGAACCTGTGGTGGGACGGCACGCCCGATGGCGATGCCCGTGCCGGCACGTTCGGCACCGCTTTTGGCGGCATGAATCTCAGCGCCTACATCGACTGGTTGGTGCGCGAGACCAACGGCGCGATCTCGGTCGTGCCGGAACCGGCCACTTATGGGCTGGTGATGCTGGGTCTGCTGGCTGCAGGCGCCACCGCACGCCGTCGCAAGTCGGCCTGACCACGCGCTCGATTGCCGGCGGCGCGCCCAGGCCGCGCCGGCACCCGCAGAGCAACGCCGCGCCTGTGCGCGGCGTTTTTGCTTGTGGGCACGGACGGAGCGAGCGGCTGCCGCTGGCTCGCACAATCGAGCTCAGGCGTCGCCGGCAGACGCCACAGGCGTGCCCTGTTCGCCGAGGTGTCGCCGCAACCAGTTCGAGACCCGCTCGGCCGGGAGTGCCAGCACGAACTGCTTGCGTCGGGATGCGAGACCGCGGCGCAGTTGCACATCGCGACGAGCGCAGCCCAGCTCATCGGCCAGCCAGGCCTGCAGGGCGTCGTTGGCCTTGCCGTCGACCGGTGGGGCCGCCAGGCGCACCCGCAGCGCACCGTCGTGCAGGCCGTCGCACGCGGTGCGTCGTGCGTTGGGCGACACGCTCACGTCCAGCACGCACGCCTGCGCGCCTTGCGCGCGCAGGCAGGGCCAGGGTCCAGCCCCGCCCTGACCCGCAGGACTCACGCGTCGTCCGCGGCGCGTGCGGTCTTGCGCGCAGCGGTCTTCTTTGCTGCCGGGGCTCGGGCGCCGCGCGGCTCGAACTCGAAGCCGACCTTGCCCTCTTTCTCGTCCCACACCAGGAAGGCCTTGAACTTGCGCCGGGTGCGGTTGGAAACGAAGCCGTCGAGCAGATCGGTGCGACCCTGGGCCAGCAGCTTGTGCACCTGCTCGGGCGAAACCGGTTGCTGCAGGATCACCTTGCCGGTCTTGAAGTCGCAGGTGACATGGGCGCCGACGGCATGCTCGCACACGTAGTTGCTGCCGTGCTCATAGACATGCCCCTTGCACTTGGGGCACACGCCCGGTGAGCTCTGGCCGGAGAAATCCACCGCCTCGCCGTCGCCCTGGCCGGCCTTGTCGTCGTCACCGAAGTCGAACTCCAGCTTCCAGTTGCCGAGCTCGTCATCGTGCACCATCTTCAGTTCGGCGGTGAACGGCCAGCCGGCCTTGGAGCGAAAACCCTCGAGCGGGCCGATGCGCTTGTCGCGCAGGAAGGCCTCGACCTCCGGCAGCTCGAAGCTGCGGCCACCGGGGATCTTGGTGATCGAGAAGCCACAGCCCTCGCCCGCGCCGTCGGCGCCGGTGCAGCTGTATCGGCGGTAGTTCTCGCGAACCACGCCGCCGCATTGTGGGCAGGGCTGGGCCAACGTGGCGTAGTCGCCGGGGATGGTGTCGCGGTCGTACTCCTTGGCCTTGCGCACGATGCGCTCGGCCATCTTGGCGATCTCGGTCATGAACGCGTCGCGCGACAGCCGACCATGCTCCATCTCGGCGAGCTGGTACTCCCAGTTGCCGGTGAGCTCGGGCTTGGTGAGATCCTCGATCGCCAGGCCGCGCAGCAGCGTCATGAGCTGGAACGCTTTGGCCGTGGGCAGCAGCTCGCGTCCTTCGCGCAGCATGTACTTTTCCGAGATCAGGCCTTCGATGATGGACGCGCGGGTGGCTGGCGTGCCCAGGCCCTTCTCGTGCATCGCCGCACGCAGCTCGTCGTCGTCGATCAGCTTGCCCGCGCCTTCCATGGCCGACAGCAGCGTGGCCTCGGTGTAGCGCGCCGGGGGCCGGGTCTTGAGTGCGTTCACGTCGACGGCCAGGTTGCGCACGGCCTCGCTCGGCTGCACCGGCACCAGGTTCGCATCCTCGTCCTGCGCCTCCTTGCCGTAGACCGCCAGCCAGCCGGGATTGACGAGCACCTTGCCATTGGTCTGGAAGCGGTGCGCGTCGACCTGGGTCAGCCGCGTGGTGACCAGGTACTCGGCCGGTGGGTAGAACACCGCCAGGAAGCGCTTGACCACGAGGTCGTACAGCTTGGCCTCGGCCTCGGTGAGGCTGCGCGGCGCCAGCAAGGTGGGAATGATGGCGAAGTGATCCGACACCTTGGCGTTGTCGAACACGCGCTTTGTCGGCTTGACGTAGCCGGCCTGCAGCCCCTTGCGTGCATGCACGGCCAGCTCGCGCAGAGGGCCGGGAAGGTCCTCGCTGGCGATCATCTCGAAGGTCTGCTTCACCACGCCCAGGTAGTCCTCGGGCAGCGCGCGCGAGTCGGTCCGGGGGTAGGTGAGCACCTTGTGCTTTTCGTACAGCGCCTGTGCCAGCGCCAAGGTGGTCTTGGCCGAGAACCCGAAGCGGCCGTTGGCTTCGCGCTGCAGGGTGGTCAGGTCATAGAGCAGCGGGCTGGACTGGCTGCTCGGCTTGGACTCCTCGGTGACGATGCCGGCCTGCCCGCGGACGGCAGCGGCCACCGCCTGCGCATCGGTGGCGTTCCACAGGCGGTCGGCGCGGCGATCGGGGTCGTCGTCCTTCTTGAAGGCCGGATCGAACCACTTGCCCTCGTACTCTCCTGCGGCAGCCTCGAAGACGGCCTTGACCTCCCAGTACTCGCGTGCCACGTGCTTGCGGATCTTCTCCTCGCGTTCGACGACGATGGACAGCGTGGGCGTCTGCACCCGGCCCACAGTGGTGAGAAAGAACCCGCCGTCGCGCGAGTTGAATGCCGTCATGGCGCGGGTGCCATTGATGCCCACCAGCCAGTCGGCCTCGCTGCGGCTGCGCGCGGCGTCGGCCAGGCCGTGCATCTGGTCGTTGGTGCGCAACCGCTCGAAGCCCTCGCGGATGGCCTGCGGCGTCATGCTCTGCAGCCAGAGTCGGCGGATTGGCTTGGCCACCGGCTTGCGAGTGCCCGAAGCCCCACCGGTACCGTCGTCGATGCCGGCGTACTGCACGATCAGCCGGAAGATCAGCTCCCCTTCGCGCCCCGCATCGCAGGCGTTGACGAGTTCCGTGACGTCCTTGCGCTTGACCAGCTTGACCACCGCCGACAGGCGCGCCTTGGCCTTGTCGATGGGCGCGAGGTCGAAGTGGGGT
>CALMQC010000117.1 GCA_937871895.1 uncultured Roseateles sp.
CCACACGCCACAGCTCCCGCCACTGGCCTGGGTCCACGAGGCTCCAGGCCACCAGCAGCAGCAGCGCGTCAATCGCCGCCATCGGCACCCAGGTGAGTGCAGTGCCCGCCCAGCCCACCAGCAGCAGCACCAGCACCGCCGCCATCACAGCCGCCAGCGGCGTGCGCGCGCCGGCCTCGATGTGCGGGGCCGAGCGATTGAGCGAGCCACAGCTGACCAGCGCCGAGCTGCAGGCCCCCGCGACATTGGCAAGGCCCTGGCCCAGGCATTCGCGGTTCACGTCGAAGGCCTGGCCGGTGCGCGCGGCCAGCGCCTTGGCGATGGCGATGCTCTGCCCCAAGGCGACGAGCGTGAGCGCCAGCGCCAGCGTGGCCAGGCGCGGCAGGTCCTGCCACTGCAGCTGGGGCCAAGCCAGCGGGGGCCAGGCCTCGGCCGGCGCCGCCACCGTGGCCAATTGCCAGCCCCATTGCCAGACCCCGAGGGCCGCCAGCAACGTGGCCGCACCCAGTGCCAACAGCAAACCCGGTGCTCGCGGCCACCAGCGCCGCGTCGCAGCCGCCACCCCCAGGGCGAGCGCGCCCACAAACAGGGTCGCCCGCGAATCACCCGCAGCGCCAGCCTCCTGCCTCCAGGCCTGTGCGGCGTGCAGTGCAATCAGCAGCGCCGCCCCGCTGGTGAAGCCGAGCAACACCGTCGGCGAGATGAAATGCGTGACCGCACCCAGGCGCAGCGCCCACACCGCGAGCTGGATGACCCCCACGAACAGCGTCAAGACCAGCGCCAGGCGCAAATACTCGGGGCTGCCGGCCACGGCCAGCGGCGCCAGGCCGGCACTGAGCGCGAGCGAGAGCGCATTGGTCGGCCCCGTGATCATCAAGCGGCTGGAGCCCAGCAGCGCCGCCACCGCCGTGGGCAGGATGGAGGCATACAGGCCCCAAGTGGGCGGCAGCCCAGCCAGTGCTGCAAAGGCAATGCCCTGCGGTACCGCCAGTACCGCCGCGAGTACGGCCGCCAGCGCATCGGCTCGCAGCGTGGCGCCGTTCACCTCGGCCACCCACGCGCCCAGCCAGCGCGCCCAGTGCTTGAACGGCGGCGCGGAGGGACTCAGAGGCATGCCGCAGAGCCTAGCACCGGGGCCCGACCTGCATGGATCGGGAAAGCGCGCCATGACATGAGCCTGACGCCCCAAGTTCAGGCGTGGTGACAACCCACCAGGTGCGCACTGCGAAGGCGGTGGCGCCCCTTGAACGGGGTCCCCTTGCTAGAGTTGCGGGCTACGCAGTTGCGGCGCCTGGCGCCGCGCCCTCTCCACCTTCAGGACCACCGGGACCCATGCCATGAGCGCCGACAAGAGCCAGATTGTTTACACCCTGACCGACGAAGCCCCTCGTCTGGCCACCGCTTCCTTGTTGCCCGTCGTCCAGCGCTTTGGCGCACAGGCCGGCATCGACGTGGTGACCAGCGACATCTCCGTCGCAGGCCGCATCCTGGGCCAGTTCCCGGAAGTGCTGTCGGAGGAGCAGCGCGTGCCGGACAACCTCTCCGCCCTCGGCAAGCTCACGCTCAAGCCCGAAGCCAACATCATCAAGCTGCCCAACATCAGCGCCTCGGTGGCCCAGCTCAAGGCCGCCATCAAGGAGCTGCAGGACAAGGGCTACAAGGTCCCGAACTTCCCCGAGAAGCCCGAGACCGACGAAGAGAAGGACATCCGCGCCCGCTACAACAAGTGCATCGGCTCGGCCGTGAACCCGGTGCTGCGCGAGGGCAACTCCGACCGCCGTGCGCCCAAGGCTGTCAAGGAATACGCCCGCAAGAACCCGCACCGCATGGACGAGTGGAGCCCCGCCTCGCGCTCGCACGTCTCGCACATGCACGCCGGCGACTTCTATCACGGCGAAAAGTCCATGACCCTGGACCGCGCCCGCAACGTGAAGATGGAGCTGATCACCAAGAGTGGCAAGACCATCGTCCTCAAGCCCAAGGTCGCGCTGCTGGATCGTGAGGTCATCGACTCCATGTTCATGAGCAAGAAGGCCCTGCTGGCCTTCTACGAGAAGGAGATCGAGGACGCGCGCAAGACCGGCGTGATGTTCTCGCTGCACGTCAAGGCCACCATGATGAAGGTCTCGCACCCCATCGTGTTCGGCCACTGCGTCAAGATCTTCTACAAGGAAGCCTTCGAGAAGCACGGCAAGCTCTTTGACGAGCTGGGCGTCAACGTCAACAACGGCATGGTGGACCTGTACACCAAGATCGCCACGCTGCCGAGCGCCAAGCAGGACGAGATCAAGCGTGACCTGCACGCCTGCCAGGAGCACCGCCCCGAGCTGGCCATGGTCGATTCGGCCAAGGGCATCACCAACTTCCACTCGCCCAACGACGTGATCGTCGATGCCTCCATGCCGGCCATGATCCGCGCGGGCGGCAAGATGTACGGCGCCGATGGCCGGCTGAAGGAAGTCAAGGCCGTGATGCCCGAGTCCACCTTCGCCCGCATCTATCAGGAGATGATCAACTTCTGCAAGTGGCACGGCGCCTTCGATCCGCGCACCATGGGCACGGTGCCCAACGTGGGCCTGATGGCCCAGCAGGCCGAGGAATACGGCTCGCACGACAAGACCTTTGAAATCCCCGAAGACGGCGTCGCCAACATCACCGACCTCGATACCGGCGAAGTGCTGATGAGCCAGAACGTCGAGCAAGGCGACATCTGGCGCATGTGCCAGTGCAAGGACGCCGCCATCCGCGACTGGGTCAAGCTGGCCGTCAACCGCGCGCGCAACTCGGGCATGCCGGTGGTTTTCTGGCTCGACGCCTACCGCCCGCACGAGGCCCAGCTGATCACCAAGGTCAAGATGTACCTGCACGAGCACGACACCACCGGGCTTGACATCCAGATCATGAGCCAGGTGCGCGCCATGCGCTACACGCTGGAGCGCGTGATCCGCGGCCTCGACACCATCAGCGCCACCGGCAACATCCTGCGCGACTACCTGACCGACCT
>CALMQC010000118.1 GCA_937871895.1 uncultured Roseateles sp.
CGTCGCGGGGCAGCAGGGACGCGGGGGCGAAGGCCTGGGCCAACGCGGCGGCCTGGGCATCGATGTCATCCAGCGCAGGCGGCGGTTGTTTGGCGTCGGCCCAGGCGGGCGCTTGGGCGAAGGTGGCGGCCAGGGCCAGGCGGGCGCGGCCCAGCGGCGTTTCGCGCGCGGTGGCGATGGCCTGCATCCAGGCCTGGCGCTGCTGGCGGCCAGCATCGCCTGCGGCGTTGAGGCGCGCAGCCAAGCCCAGCTCGGGTTGCAGCGTGGCAAAGGCCCAGGTGGCGTCGAAGGCCTGGTTCATCATGGCCAGCGTGCCCGCCACCGAGCCGCAGATCAAGAGCCCGCCGTCAAAGCGCTTGGGGTGCTGCTCCACCAGCTGCGTGCTGACCAGCGCGCCCATCGAGGTGCCGATGGCGATGGTGCGCTGGGGCTGGCCGTGCTGCTTCACAAACTGGTCCAGCGCCTCCAGCTGCTCGGGCACCACCTGCTCCAGCGCCCAGCCGGGGCGGGAGGCGGTGATGCCCATCAAGGCATAGCCTTGCGCCAGCAGCACGGCGCGCTCGTCGCCATGGCTGGTGCGCGGCGGGCCCAGCTTGGCCGAGTAGCCGCTGCTGTAGACCAGCAGCGGCCCGCGCTGCCACTGCGCTGGCCGCTCAAAGCGGTAGACGGCGCCGCTGGGCAGCCGGCCCTCGTCGACCTGCACGCCGTCAGCCGGCTGGGCCAGGGCGTTGCCGAGGCTCAGCAGGGCGGCAAGCAGCAGCGCGGCCCGCATCACCAGCGTCCGTTGATGCCGACAGACACCATGCGCCCGATGGCGCTGGCGGTCTGCGGGTCGAAGGCCAGGTTGCCGTTCTGCACATAGGGCGGCTGCTTGTCGCTGAGGTTGACGACAGCCAGCGTCAGCGCCGCGTCCTTGACGTGCTCCTTGGGCAGCCAGCTGTTGAGCGAGAGGCGGGCGTTCAGGTCCAGCGTGGTCAGCGCCGCCACCTGGGGCCGTGCGGCCAGCGTGGTGTTGGTGTAGGCGTTGGCGTGGTTGGCGTAGAGGCTGACGCTGGCGAGCGGGTCCATGGCCCAGCCCAGCTCCAGCCGGCCGCGCAGGCGCAGCGGGTTGTTGAGCGTGTTGAGCAGGCCGCCCACCATCGGCGTGGTCGGGGTGAACTGCTGCTCGTACTTGCTCAGGTAGGTGGCCGTGAAGCCGCCGATGAGCTGGCCGATGGGGCTCGGCGTCACGTAGCGCAGCGCCAGGTCCATGCCGGTCTGGCGCACGGCACCGGCGTTCTGGCGCCGGCCATCGACGATGAACTTGATGGTGTTCAGGCTCTCGGTCTGCGAGCCCGAGTAGACCGGGTTGGCCTTGGCGGCGTCGAGCTGGGCCTGGGTGGGCGCGCGGTTCACATAGGCGGCCAGCTCGGGGCGCTGCAGCACGGTCACGTCATTGCCGGGCGTGAGGATGCGGTTGCGGTAGTCGATGTCGAACCAGTCGAGCGAGGCGGTGAGGCCACGCAGCGCGGAGGGCTTGAAGGTGAGGCCCAAGGTCTTGATGGTGGCCGTCTCGGGCTTGAGGCCCATGGGATTGCCGCCGAGATACAGCAGGCCGCGCAGCGAGGTGGTGCCACCGGCGTCCACGCGGTCCACCACATTGACGACGCCTTGCACGGGGTCGATGTCGCCCATGGTGGGCGCGCGGAAGGCGCGGCTGTAGGTGCTGCGCACTTCCAGAGCGTCGTGCGGCACCCAGCTCAGGCCCACCTTCGGGGTCTTGGCGGAGCCGAAGTCGCTGTAGTGCTCGACGCGGCCAGCCAGGGCCATGTCGAGCCGCCGCACCAGCGGCACCTGCATGGCGGCCGACACCAGTGGCACGTTCAGCTCGGCAAACACGCCCTGCACCTTGCGCTCAGGGTTGGAGGCCCTGTTGTCCACCGAGCGCGTGGTGGCCGTGGTGGGCGTGGTGGTGTTGTTGATGACGAAGTAGGGCAGCTTGTCCTGGTGGGACTGCACACCCACGGCGGCGCGCACGGTGCCGGCCGGCACGCTGAAGAGCGGGCCGTCGGCGCGGGCCGCGAAGTCCAGCATCGAGAACTTGGCGTTGCGGTCCTGGTAGCCGACGAGGCCGGCAATCGTGGCTGGGTTGTTGCACTGGAAGGCCGCGCCGTCGCAGAAGAGGTTGAGCGAGGTCGCGGCGTTGGTATCGGCCAGCGCCGTGTTAACGGCGTTGTTGTTGACGATGTCGATCAGGTTGCGGTTCTGCGTGGTGCTGTGGGCCACGTGGAAGTTGCCCTTCCAGCGCGCGGGCAGGTCAAAGTCCAGCGCGGCGGCAAATTGCTGCGAGCGCTCGAAGCCGATGGACTTGGCCGCGCCGGTGTCGCCATAGAACGAGTAGTTGATGACCTCGGAGGTGCCGCCCGCCACCGGCGAGACGAAGAAGGGGTTGGCCGCGCGCACGGTGTAGTTGCCGGAGACGGCGCTGATGCGGCGATCAAACCGGCGCTGGCTCCAGAAGCCCTCCAGCGTCAGCGTGACGCTGTCGGTCAGCTCCTGCACGACATTGAAGACGCCGCCATTGCGCTCCTGCGCGGGCAGCACGCTCACGCCTTGGTGGACGCTTTGCTTGTTGGCCGTGCCGGCCACCAGGCGCGAGGCCGCGAGGCCGATGCCGTTTTGCCCGGCGGGGATGGCGTAGCGCGTGCTGCCGATCTGCACATTGCCCGGCGCGGCGTTGAAGACGCGCAGGTCGGGCCCGCCCCAGGGGCGCAGGTCGTCGGTGAAGAAGGGGCGACTCGTCGCGTTGAGCTCGCTGCGGCTGTTGCCGTCCAGGGCCAGCATGGCGCTGCCGCCCGCCCACTGCGTGCCGACGATGAGGCCGGCCTGCTTCTGGTGCATGCCGTCGGCGCTGCCGTAGCGCAGCATGGCCTCGGCGCCGCTGAAGTTGCGGCGCAGCCGCAGGTTGACCACGCCGCCCACGGCGTCCGAGCCATAGGTGGCCGAGGCGCCGTCGGTCACCACCTCCAGGCGCTCGACGGCCAGGGCCGGGATGACGGAGGGGTCGGTGTACTGCCCGGCCACGCCGCCGGGGGCGATGCGCCGGCCCGAGACCAGCACCAGGGTCGATTCCGGCCCGAGGCCGCGCAGGTTGATGCCCGAGCCCGCCGTGACGTTCTGGTTGGCGTTTTGGGTGGTGCTGAGGTGGGTGTCGCTGGCGCCGAGGTTGGCGATCTGCGGCAGGTCGCGCAGCAGGTCCACCACGGTGGCGGCGGGCGAGCGTTCAAGGTCCGTCCGCGTGAGGCTCACGACCGGCGAGCCGACGGTGCGCGTGCCGCGGATCAGCGTGCCGGTGACGGTCACGATGTCCATCTTCTGCGGCTGTTCTTCTTGCGCCAGCACCGGGGCGGCGGACAAGAGCGCCGCGCAGGCGGCGGCAATGGCGCAGAAGCGCCCGGGCGTGAGGGATGCGGAAGGCTTCAAC